>JAISQU010000361.1 GCA_031274005.1 Spirochaetales bacterium | reverse complement strand
TTGGCCTACCACAAAATGGAAAGGCTCTTAAATTTACGGGTTATGAACCATGCCTATACAATAAATTTCCTTAACCAACGAAGATACCGCGGAGCTCTGCTCCGCGGTTCTTCATTTTTCTTAAAAATGCGTTGGATTTTGACACCAATGGCCCGCCCTTTTCAAGTATTTGCACAATGTCATCCGGCGAATTCTCTAATTCAGGATGATTCTTGTCGGTTATGCCAAATACCAGATCAGCCATAAGATTAATATCGGCTTTAGTAACACCGGGAATTACTTCTTCATTGTCATTCATACCAGCCCCTTGTAAAAATAATTAGTCAAGGCGGAAACAGGAGATTCCCGCTCTCTCCGGAAAGAAAAATATAGCATTAATATATTTGTTTCGGAAGATGATTTATTTCCTGAATAGACAGGAAATCGCCGCAGCCGTCCATTAAAACACAGAAACCAGGCTGGGATACCTGTGCCACACATCCCCGTATCATACTATCCTCCTCAAAAAACTTATAATAGTCTACCACATTTATAATACACTTGTAAAGCTATTTTTTCTCCCTCGGGTGCATACTCCGCTCTATCCGGGAACCGGCAATGTAAAAACCTACATTTTTGTAGGTTTTTAGGCGGTCAGGGGACCAAAAATATGGAACCTTTACGGTATCCCGGGAAACCGCCCTGGCGAAGGAATTGGTAAGAGCGTGTTTATGAATAAGAAGCTTCAAAGCGGAATAGAAAAATGCAGCATTTTTCTATTCCGTGGTCGTGTCAGAACGAGTCCCTAAAAAGACATAATTTAAATTTTCTTGACAACTGACGTCTTACGACATAAGATGAAGGATATATCGCCGTCAAACGCGCGCAAAGGAGAACCGAATGTTTATACAGGAAGAAATTCAGGGAAAGCGAACTCTTATAAAAAAGCTTCTGGAAGAGCAAAAGCTCGACGGAATCTATCTGAAAAAAAGCTCGAACTTCGCGTGGATAACGGGGGGCAGGTATAATCTTGTCGGGCTTGCCACGGAAACAGGCGTAGCCGGAATTCTTATTACCCCGGACAGGGACTACGTTGTATGCAGCAATATTGAGGCGCCCCGCATGGAAAAGGAAGAAAACCTGCCGGAACAGGGTTACCAGATCAAAAGCTTCCCGTGGTATGAAGATAAGGAGGCGGAAATTGTTTTGTCGCTTGCGGGTAAGGCCATAGGGTCCGACTGCGCTCTTGCGGGCGCTTCGGATATTTCCGGAAAAATAAATCCCCTGCGGTATTCCCTTACGTCCTGGGAAGTGGAACGCTACAAAGAGCAGGGCCGGCTCACGGCTCTGGCCGCGGAAGAAACCGCCGAGACCATACGCCCCGGCGATACCGAATACGCCGTAGTCGGACGCCTGGCGGAAAAACTCTGGGCGCGGGGAATGGATTTTATTGTAGCCTTCTGCGCCGCCGACGAGCGTATTTCACTTTTCCGCCACCCCGTAGCCACGGGCCGGAAAATCCGGGAACGGGCCATGATCAGCGTAAACAGCCGGCGGAAAGGACTCATCGTATCCATAACCCGTTTCGTCCATTTCGGCAAAGTCCCGGATTCCCTGCAAAAAACCTACGAGGCCAATGTCTATGTCGATTCGGCTTTCATGGCCGCCACTGTTCCGGGCCGTCCCGCGGTGGAAGCCTTTCAGGCGGGTCTGGCGGCCTATGCGGAAAAGGGTTATCCTGAAGAGTACAAGCTGCATCATCAGGGCGGTTCCATAGGATATATAGGGCGGGATTACAAGGTAACCCAGGCGACAAAGGAAGTTGTGCGGGAGAATCAGGGCTTTACATGGAATCCGTCGATTACGGGGACAAAAAGCGAAGACACCATGCTTGCCACACCGGAGGGGCCGGTTATTATTTCGGAGCCTGTCATTTTCCCCGCCCTGGTTATGCAAAAAGGCGGCTTCACATTCCGGCGGCCCGCCATACTGGAACTGTAATTTATAGAGACTTTGTCTCTGAAAAGCAAGCAAGGAGGAAGAAATGAAAAAGATCATCGTTGTTATGCTGATGTGTCTCACGGTTTCCGGCGTCGTTTTCGCGCGGGGAACTTCCGAAACAGCGGAACAATTCCCCAACAAACCGGTGCAGGCCATGGTTGCCTGGGCCGCCGGCGGCGGGGCCGACCTGGTTTTCCGGGCGCTGGCGGCGGTTTTTCCCAAATACGCCAACGGGCAGCCCCTGGTCATCACGAACTCGGGGGGCGCCGCGGGAGTGCCGGGAATAACCCAGTTTATGCAGGAAGCCCCCGATGGTTACTGGATTATGCACTGGAACGTGGCTCACGTTATCAAGACCCACATGGATAGTGTTCCGTTTACGGCAACCAGCTTTGTTCCTGTTGCGCAGGTCGTTGTCGCGAGCAATTATCTGAATGTCCGGGCGGACGCGCCCTGGCAGACCCTGCAGGATTTTATTGCCGACGCGAAAAAGAACCCCGGCAAGGTTTCCATTGGGAACGCTGGCGCGGGCGGCGGGAACCACATGGGCGCTCTTCTGTTTGAAAAGGCCGCGGGCATCCAGTTGCTGCATGTTCCGTTTACCGGCGGCGGCCCCTCGGTTACCGGCCTTATGAGCGGCCAGTGCGACAGCGCGATGAACGTCGCCCCGGAGGGTATCTCAAACGCCCAGGCCGGGCAGCTGCGCATACTCGCGGTTTTCGGCGGCAAGCGTTTTGACACTTTCCCCAATGTCCCGACGGGAAAAGAGGCCGGCGTCGATCTGGTTCTGGATCAATGGCGGGGCATTGTGGCGCCTCCGGGAACCCCTGAGAACATCGTCCAGGCCCTCCACGATATTTTCAAGAAGTGTATTGAAGACCCGGAGTTTATCGCGAAGATGAAAGAACTCAACGCGACTCCCTCCTACGCAAGCGCGAAAGATTTTGGCGCTCTTGTTGCGGCGGAAGACAAGCGGTATGAAGAGCTTATCAAAACCAACAAGATGGGCAACAGGTACAAGTAAAAAATAGTGGCCGCTTCCGCCGTGGAAGCGGCTTTCTTTTTCCTGTTATCCGCAAGAGGTATTCCATGAAGAAAACACGAAGGGTCGATTTTGGAATGGGCATAGGCTTTATGGCGCTCGCGGTTTTTGTATTTATGTCGGCCAACCAAATGTTAAAAGTGGACAAAGGCATAGGCCCGGGGGATTATCCGAAGGTTATAGCCGCGGGCCTTTTTATTTTGGGCGCAATTTTGTCCATAGACAGCTTTCTCCGCGGTTTTCCAAAAATTGAAGTAAAGTTCAGCTGGAAGCCTGTCGCGCGTACGGCGGTTTTTATCGCCGTAACAATTGTGTACGTACAGCTTATGCGCCTTCTGGGTTTTATTTTTCTGACGCCTTTTTATTTGTTTTTCGCGATATACTATTTTGGGTACAGAAAATGGCGGACGATGATACTGGTCGGTATTCTCGTTACCGCGGGGATCCATCTGGTATTCCGCGAAATATTCCTCGTTATGCTGCCTGTTTTCAGGCTGTTTTAGAAAGGGGAATGGCATAATGTTTGAACATTTGCTTCAGGGTTTCGGTGTTGTTTTCCAGCCCCTTACGTTCGCTTTGATGATTTTTGGAACAGGTCTGGGCGTTATAATCGGGGCACTTCCCGGAATGACCGGTTCCATGGGAATTATTCTGCTTCTCCCGCTGGTGTACCGGCTTCCGGCGGATACGGCTCTTGTTATGCTTGCGGGTCTTTTCTGCGGCGCGATGTACGGAGGGTCTGTGTCCGCGATTCTCTTGAGGACTCCGGGAACGCCCTCGGCTTCCGCGACACTGCTTGACGGCTACCCCCTGTGCCAGCAGGGCAAGGCGGGCAAGGCCATAGGTATTGCGACAGTGGCTTCTTTTTTCGGCGGCCTTCTCAGCACGGCCTGTCTTATTCTTATCGCTCCTCAGCTTGCCAAAATCGCCTTGCAGTTTCAGGCCGCGGATTTCTTTTCGCTTTCCATCTTCGGCCTTACGATTATGGCCAGCGCTTCCGCGAAAAATATCATCAAGGGTCTTTTGTCCGGCTGGATTGGCCTTTTGGCCTCAACCGTGGGCATTGATGTGCTTGTGGGGTCCAACAGGTTCACCTTCGGGAACATATATTTGATGGGAGGCTTTCAGCTTCTGCCGGTTCTTATCGGAGTTTTCGCGGTGGCCCAGGTCTTCGGCGAGGTGCAGACAAAAAAGACCGGAAACACGGTTGTGGAGCAGAAAATCAGGATCAGGGATGTTATACCCTCGTTGGGAGACATAAGGGTAATCGCCATGGCCCTTATCGTCGGATCGGTCATAGGGGTTTTTATCGGCATTATTCCCGGAACAGGCGGCGCCATAAGCTGTTTTCTCGCCTATAATGTTGTGCAAAAGTGGTCCAAAAACAAGAACCAGTTCGGGAAGGGCGCAATTGAAGGCATAGCAGCGCCGGAAGCGTCAAACAACGCCACAACAGGGGGAGCGATGATTCCCATGCTGACCCTGGGGGTTCCGGGAGACGCCGTAACGGCGGTTATGTTGGGCGCTTTAACGCTTATAGGGGTAAAACCCGGGCCGCTCCTTTTTGTGGAAATGCCCCATGTGGTCTACGCCATATTTTCGGGCATGATAACCATCCAGTTTGTTATGCTGGGCTTCGGTTTTCTTTCCGCGAAATTCGCGCCCTATGTCCTTAAAGTGCCCTACCAGATATTGATGCCCGTTATTATGGTGCTCTGCGTTGTGGGTTCCTTTACTCTGGGAAACAGCCTTTTTGACGTTCTCGTGGCGGTTATCTTCGGCGTTATAGGTTTTTTTATGCGGAAGTACGGGTATCCGGGCGCGCCCCTTGTTCTTGGCCTTATTCTTGGCCCCATGGCGGAGGACAATTTGAACCGCGCCATGCTGGTTTCGGGGAATAACTGGCTGGTACTTCTCCAGCGGCCGATTTCCGCTTTTTTCCTGATTTTATCCGTAGTATCCATTGTGTTCGCCCTTGTGGCGGCCTATAAAATTAATAAAGAGGAGAAGAAACCGGCATGATACATGTGGGAGGGCAGGGAGATTGGAAGGTTATAGAAAACCTTTTGAAAGATATAAAAATTCCGCGCATGGCGAAGGTGCGGCAGATATTTCCTCACCCTCCGGCGGTTGATGTGGAGGCGGAAATACGGCGGCAGCTCGCCGAAAAAAAACTGCTCCCGCCCCTGAAAAAAGGGAGTTCCATCGCCATCGCCGTGGGCAGCCGGGGAATAGCCAACCTGCCCCTGGCGGTCAGGGTTTTGGGAGAAGAGGTTCGCGCCGTCGGGGGAGAGCCTTTTATTGTTCCGGCCATGGGCAGCCACGCGGGCGCAACCGCGGAGGGCCAGGCCGCGATGCTGCGGGGCATGGGCTATACGGAAGAGAATGTCGGCATGCCCATAAGATCCTGCATGGACACGGTGGAACTGGGAAAAACCGAAAGCGGCATGCCCGTACTTATTGACCGCCTTGCCTACGAGGCGGACGGCATAATCATTACAAACCGCGTCAAACCCCATGTCTGCTTCCGCGGGCCGTACGAGAGCGGCCTGATGAAAATGATTACGATAGGACTCGGCAAACAGCGGGGCGCGGATATCGCGCACAATCTTGGCTTTGGGAAGATGCCCGAACACGTACCGGAAATCGCGCGGGAGTCCCTGAAGAAGATAAAACTGCTGTTTGCCCTGGGGCTTGTGGAAAACGCCTTTCACGAAACCTGTACCGCCCTGCTTCTCGCGCCCGGGCAGATTGAAACCGAAGAGCCGAAACTGCTGAACAGCGCGCGGGATATTTGTCCCAAATTGTATTTTGAAACCCTGGACGCCCTGATACTGGACGAAGTCGGCAAGGAGATAAGCGGTTCGGGTTTTGACACAAATGTTGTGGGCCGTTATCATTCGGCCTGGATTTCCGGTGGGCCGAAAATCACGCGGCTTGTGATTCTCGATATTTCCGCAAAGTCAAAGGGAAACGGCAACGGCCTGGGAATGGCTGATTTTACAACCCGCCGGGCGGCGGAAAAATTCGATTTTACTCAGACCTACCCCAACACGCTGACGGCGACGCTTACCGGGGGCGTTAAAATTCCCATGACCCTTCCCAACGACAGGCAGGCGATTCAGTCCTGCATAAAAACAAGCAACCTGATGGACTGGTCGGCGGCGCGCATTGTACGGATTCACAATACCCTGTGCCTGACGGAAATCGAGGT
>JAISQU010000225.1 GCA_031274005.1 Spirochaetales bacterium | reverse complement strand
CCAAAATGAAAACCGTAATCATTCGTGCGCATTTTTGCTTCGCAAAAACCGGGCTTTCCGGGGGTTCCGCCGCTTACGCGGCCGCTTCGCGCCCCTCCAATCCCATTGCGCCCCACGGGTTTCAAAAAATGGTTTAATTTTGGAACCGGCTCAGGCTTGTTCGGAAATCCGGCCGGGTTCCTCTCAGGTCTTATAGCATTCTCTTTTTCGGGGACATTATTTTTCGTGAGGATATAGTTTT
Organism: Spirochaetales bacterium; assembly: GCA_031274005.1. Taxonomy (GTDB): domain Bacteria; phylum Spirochaetota; class Spirochaetia; order DTKZ01; family DTKZ01; genus JAISAF01. Next base: position 8,265 of record JAISQU010000225.1, on the reverse strand, counting down.
CCGCCAGTTCCCCAAGAATAAACTCGGCGTCCATATCAAGCTGAATCAGCTTATTTTTGCTCAAAGCATAGACCAGCGGGCCTTCGGTATCCTCAAGGGTTACCCTGTTTGCCTCGAGGTCTATGCTGAAAACGCCTGACTCCTCAACCTGCCACGGGTCACTGCCCTTCAAATAATTCCAGATTATAGTATATGCGCCGTCCGCCATGAGGGTGACAGCCATTTCGATTCCCTCGCAGTCGGCGCAGGGCAGAACGCCCGTGTAGAGGCCCGCCAGCGCCTGCGGCGTGAGGGCCGTAAAACGCAGAAGAGGAGGGCCTCCTCCCCGTGAAAGAACAAGTTCATCAGCCTGTATGCTGTAGTTTGTAATTTCTTCCAGAGTCAGGGTAAACTCGTTTTCAAATTCCATATTCGGCCCGGCCATGAGCGTCTTCGCTATGCCGGAAATCCTAACGCGGCCATCCGCTTCCTGCCTGAAAGTCCCCCGCAGGGTATTGAGTCCGCCGCTGCCGAAGAACATATTATCCGCACTCTGAAACATAATAAAAGGCTCGGCCCGGAAGGTTCCGCTGGTCTGCGGTATGTCTTTTCCGTTAATCCCGGCAAGAATCCAGCGGTTGTCCGTAAGGGACATCTCCGCGGACGCCCCTGTCCCGGCGCCTCCGCGAGCCGGCAAACAGGACCAGAAGATTACGGCGCTCGCCGCGATCCCCAAAAAAAGTAATTTTTTCATTATTCTATAATAATGAGGGGTTCATGGAAAAGTAAAGTTAATTGAGCCGGTTCCAAAATTGCAAAAAACCCGTGGGGCGCAAGGGATTGTAGGGGCGCGAAGCGGCCGCGCCAGCGGCGGAACCCCCGAAAAGCCCGGTTTTTTGCGGTGAAGCCGCAAAAAATGCGCACGAATGATTACGGTTTTCATTTTGGAACCGGCTCAATTATTAGAGTTAATTATTGAAACCCGGCGGATTTATCATTATAATAACATTATGAAGAAAATAATTATTGCGGGAGCCGCCGCGGCGCTCTTCTTTTTCCTTTGGTCCTGCGCTTCGCAGTCGGCTCTTATTCCTCCGGGCGGCCTTTCCTTTGGAGGGGACGGCTCCTCGCACAGCGGCGGCAGCTCCGAGGCGGACGCACGGGAGAACAGTCAGTCCGCAAACTCCTCAGAAGAAGATAACAGCAAGGCCGCGAACTCCACAGAAGAAGAGAACTGGAACCTTGAAGAGGCGCGCAAAGCCGCCGCGGGTATGTACAAGGGTCTTATGCCGTATCCGGGCAGCGAAGGGCTGGAGACCGTTGTGCGGCTGAGAAAAGACGGAACCTATCTCCTGCGCAGCCGCGTTCTGGGCAAAGCCGATGACACGGTCGAAGTTACGGGGAGTTTCGACATTAACCGGAAGGGAATTATAACCCTGGACAAGGCGGCGGTAAATACCCTTTCGCCGAATTATGTGTTAAGCGCCGAACCCGCCGCGATTACCCAGCTTGACGCTCAGGGTAAACCGGTTTCCGGCGACGCGGCCGGTCTCTACACCCTGAAAAGATTCCCCGCCGAAATCACCGAGACGTACTGGAAGCTCGTCAGCCTCTACGGTAAACCCGTCAGGTGGACGGGCGACATAAAACGGGAACCCCACATCATCCTGCGGCTTGAAGGCTACAAGGTTTTCGGTCACAGCGGTACCAACTCCTTTGCCGGGCGTTACACCGTTAAACCCTCCGGCAGCATTTCCTTCTCACCCATGCGCGCCTCCATGATCGCCAGCCCGAACATGAAGATAGAAATGGATTTATACCAGGCGCTGAACGAAACCAACAGTTATACCCTTGACGAAGAGACTTTTACCATCGGCATAAAAGGGCAGCCGCCCTCCGCGGTTTTTCAGGCCGTTTATCTGAGATAGCATAAAACAGATTATTGCCGTATAATGAGTTTTAATGAAAGTTATTATTTTCGTCCTGTGTCTTTTTTGTACCCTGACCGTCCTGTGCGCTGACGGGAGTCAGGGCCGGGCTTATGTCATTCCCATCCACGGGGACATCGAACCGTCCATGACGACCCATGTCCGGCGGCAGGCGGGAAGCGCCCTGAAAGACGGGGCCGCGTTCCTTATTTTTGACATTGACACCTTCGGAGGCAGGGTAGACTCCGCCCTGCAGATTTCCTCGTTCATCGGCTCCCTTGAAGGCGCGGCTACCATAGCCTACATTCGCCAGGGCCCCGACGGTACGGGCGTAAGCTGGTCGGCCGGCGCGCTTATCGCCATGTCTTGTTCCGCCATTTACATGGCGCCCGGCACGTCCATAGGCGCGGCCGCGCCGGTGGTTCAGGGGGCGGAGGGTATGCAGTCGGCCGGTGAAAAAAGCGTCAGCGCCGTACGCTCTCAGATGGCCGCGCTCGCGGAGAAAAACGGTTACCCCGTTCCCCTTGCCCTTGCGATGGTGGACTATGATGTTGTGCTTGTCGAAATTGAACAGGACGGGGTTGTCCGCGCTGTTCTTGAAGCTGAGGCTGTGAAACTCGAAAAGGAAAACCCCGGCCGCGTAAAACGGGGCGCCGTTATCTCGGCTGAAGGCAAACTCCTTTCCCTGACCGCGGGAGAGGCCCTGCGCTACGGTTTATCTTCGGGAACAGAAGCCGCTTATTCCGGCCTTTTGCAGACGCTCGGCGCTTCCGCAGATATGAAGACCCTCCAGCCTACTACGGCCGATAAGGCCGTGGCGCTTCTTACCTCCGGCCCTTTGCAGGGGCTGCTCATTCTGATTGGCCTGGCCGCGCTTTTTATGGAAATCTCTACGCCGGGTTTCGGCCTTCCCGGTACGGCCGCCATCATTTGCTTCTTTACGATTTTTGGCGCAAATGGTATGCTGGGGAATCTTGGTTCGGCGGAGATACTGCTTTTCCTTTTGGGAGTCGCCCTTTTGGTACTGGAGATTTTTGTTCTGCCCGGTTTCGGCGCAGCGGGAATATCCGGCATTGTTCTTATAGGCGTGGCTCTTGTGCTGTCCATGCAGGATTTTGTCATTCCCGAAGTGTCCTGGCAGTGGGACCTTCTGTACCGGAATGTCCTGATCGTTGTGACGGGACTTATCGCGGGAGTCGTGGGCATAGTGATTCTGGCGCTTTTTGCTCCAAAGTTTCGGCTGTTTGACCGCCTAATGCTGAAGACGGCGATACAGGGGACTTCCGGCGGGCCTCCGCCTGCCGCCTCCTCTGGGGATGAAGCGGTCGACGGAGATTTTGTCCCGCCCGGTCTTGCGGGGCAGCGCGGAACAGCCGTAACCGTATTGCGCCCGGCGGGCCGCGCCGAGTTTGGGGGAGCGGAGTACAGCGTGGAGGCCGACGGGGTTTTTATCCCCAGGGGAACGCCGCTTGTTGTGGTACGTGTGCGGGGCAGCCGCATTACAGTAAAGGCAGTGTAAAATCAGTATGTCGATATAGGAGACTAAAATGAATATTACGGTTATGGTTCTGTATGTTGTGGCGGCCCTCGCCGCCATTATTTTTCTGGTGGTCATAGGAAAGTTTTTCGGCCTGTGGTTCCGGGCACTCCTGTCCGGCGCTCCTGTGGCGATGGGCAGGCTTATAGGAATGTGGCTGCGGCATGTTAACGGCGCTTCCATTGTTGAGGCCCGCATCATGCTGACCAAGGCGGGCATCCCCGTTGATTCGGACCTTCTGGAAACCCACTTTCTTGCGCGGGGAAATATAATGAAGGTGAGCCAGGCCCTTGTCGCCGCCAACAAGGCGAACATTCCCCTGCCGTTTCAGCGGGCCGCCGCCATTGATCTTGCGGGCCGCGATGTGCTTGAAGCGGTTAAGACCAGCGTCAACCCCAAAGTCATAGACTGCCCGGATCCCACCAAAGGGAAAACAACTATCGACGCTGTTGCCAAGGACGGCATTCAGCTTCAAGTTAAAGCGCGCGTTACGGTGCGGGCCAACCTTGAGCGGCTTGTCGGCGGCGCGACTGAAGAGACGATTATAGCCCGCGTCGGCGAGGGCATTGTTACCACCATAGGTTCCTCCGAATCCTACAAGGTCGTTATGGAAAACCCCGATATGATTTCAAAGCGCGTTCTGGACAAGGGGCTGGACGCGGGAACCGCTTTCGAGATTCTTTCTATAGATATTGCCGACATCGATGTAGGCGAGAATGTGGGAGCAAAACTTCAGGCCGATCAGGCCGAGGCCGACATGCGGCGCTTCCAGGCCGAAGCGGAAAAACGCAGGGCGGCCGCTCAGGCGCAGGAACAGGAGATGGTTGCGCTGGTTCAGGAGAACAGGGCCAAGGTCGTTCTGGCCGAGGCGGAAGTTCCCCTGGCCATTGCCGAGGCCTTCCGCAAAGGACAGCTCGGCGTTATGGACTACTACCGCCTGTCCAATATTCAGGCCGATACCCAGATGCGCAATTCCATAGGCGGCGAAAAACCGGGGGCGAAATAAGGTGTCGCTTTTTGCCATCGTTTATCTGGTTGTCATTATTCTTTTTATTGTCGTACGGATAAACCGGCAAAAAAAGAAGAAAGACGCGGAACGAAAAACATGGACGCCCCCGCGCCGCGCGGGCGGAAACGGGTTTCCTCACGGCGGACAGGGCGCGGGAGGTTTCTTTCCGGGGGGTTCCGCCGCGGAATCCCGAAAAGATGTTCCTCTGCCCGAACTCCTGCGGCAACTGATGGGCGAACCGGAGGATGTTCCGCGGGCCGGGGCTTTCTCTCCCGCAGGGGCCGGCGATGAGGACCCCGCTGTGGAAACCGCCTGGAAAGCCTTCCGCTCAGGCGGCGAACCCGAATCATTCAAACCGCCGGAACGGGAAAGCCTCCGGCCCGCTCCCAAACCCGCCGAAGCCGCCATCTCGGCTTTCAGCGCCCCGGCTTTTCCCGTGAAGGACCCCCCGCCGCCTCCCGCGCCTGAAACAGCGCATACCGAAACCGGCGGCCGGGAAGGCGCGGCGGCAATGGATTTTTCCACGCGGCTTGCGCGCCTGGGGCCGCTTGGGCAGGCAATCGTCATGGCGGAAGTCCTGGGAAAGCCCAAAGGTTTGTCGGACTTCTAACTAAATGTAAGCCGAAGACGCCTTGAACTACGCGGGGCCATGGCTGCAATGGCCCGGCCCTAAGCGCAGCAGGCTCATAGAGCGCGGAGGCTCATAGTGAAATTTTTTACAGGGATTATTTTTCTTCTTTTGAGCGTGAGCCTTGTCCGGGCGGAAAGTTTTCGCTTTAAATACGCGGCTGGCGATAAATACAGAATTCTGTCCACGGTTCACGAGTCCGTACTCATCAACAGGGAAAAATCCCACGAGGCGGAAATACTGAACCGCATAACCGTCGATGTAACCGGGGAGGGAGAAAACGGGGGAAAACTTTCCTGCTCCTTTCAAACCTCGGAGGAAGCCCGCGGCGATTACAATGTCTTTTCCTGGGGCAAGAGCTATGAGAGCGAGTTCTTCCGCGATTCCCTGGGCCGCTACACAATAGACGAAAAATATTTTATGCCCATAGTGCGGAATGTGCCGGTCTTCCCCGACAGGGATATACGCCCCGGGGATACCTGGGAAGCCGACGGCGAGGAAGTTCACGATTTTAGCGCGTCTTTCAGCGTCCGGGAACCTGTGCGTTTTCCCATTAAAGTATCCTACACCTATCTGGGAAAAGAAAAATACAAGGACGCGGAGTACCACGCCCTGAGCGTTTCTTATGATGTGCACCACAGAATAAAATTCCGGACTAATCCCGGCAGGCTCTACCCCGCGCTTATCTCCGGCTATTCGCGGCAAAAAATTTACTGGGACGAGCAGCGGGGCTGGCCCCAGGCCTATTCGGAGGAGTTTGACTTTATTTTTGAACTCTCCTCAGGGGACTCCGTAGAGTACAGGGGAACCGCCGCCGCGGAAGTGATAGAAGCGTTCACCATGAATAAAGAACAAATGGCGCAGGACATAAAGCAGGCCCTTGAAGAAGCGGGGCTTGCCGATCTTGGGGTCCGTCAGGATGATTTGGGTATAACCCTTATGATCGAAAACATTCAGTTTCTTCCCGATTCCTCTATCCTGACCGGCGCGGAAAAAGAAAAGCTCGACCGCATAGGGGAAATTCTGCAAAAATACCCGGACAGGGATATTCTTATCAGCGGCCACACAGCCCTTGCAGGTACGCGCGAGGGCCGGCAAAAAATCTCCGAAGACCGCGCCGCCTCCGTGGGCGCCTATCTGCTCGCGAAAGGCGTGCGGACAAAAGAACGCATGGTCTATCGCGGCCTGGGCGCGGATGTCCCCATCGCGGAGAACTCCACCGAAGCGGGTAAATCCCGCAACAGACGGGTTGAGATTACCATTCTGGAAAACTAACGACCTGTTTAGACCAAAACATAAGAAAAGAATTCCAACCGCAGCGAGAGCGGAGGACGCAGAAATATAGAATGAAGCGGTTTGGAATAATTTTGGAATAATTGACAATATGAGAAAAATTTGATATAAAGCGGAATGGAAACGGTGACTTCGCCGTCTTCCCAAAATGATAGTGGGAGTTATTGAATGAAAAAGACACTTGCTTTTATCGGGTTTTTAGCGGTTTTATCCTTTACAATGGGCTTTGGCTCCTGCAGTTCTACGGACAGCGCCACACAGACGGATGTGGCCGCGCAGCAGAGTGCACCGCCCGCCTACTTTACCGGGGACGGCGGCGAGGGAACGAGCATTGCCATTCTGGCGCCAAAAGCGACTGGCCTTACGAAAAATCTGGACTATCTCCCCGCGCTGGTGCAGGGCGAGCTTGTCAGCAATTTTTCAGAGTATTCGGCAATAAAAGTGATGGACCGGGAAAACCTTGACAGCCTGTATAAAGAACTGTATTCCGGCTATTATGACGACGATTCGGCGGAGCTTGATTGGGGGCATTTGCCCCCTACGGACTATATCCTGGAAGGAAAAATCATCAAAACCGCTACGGGTTACTCCATGCAAATCAGGATTACCAAAACCAGCGACAAAATGACGGTGGCCCATTCGGGAACCTGTACAGTTATGGAATTGGATAACTTTACGGCAACCAGGCGGGCTTCGCTGGACCTGCTCCAGAAAATAGGCGTACAAGTTACCGAACGGGCAAAGAAGGAACTTGCCGGGGCGGCAAAACTGCAGGCTGTCGCCGCCCAGACAGCGGACGCCAGGGGCTATACCGCCGACAGGAGCGGAGAAACAGCCCGTGCCGCCATCTATTACACCCAGGCCGCTGCCATAGACCCCTCTATGCTGCAAACGGCAAGCAGGGCGTCCACCCTGACCGCACAGATTGTCAGCGGAAGCATAGGGGCGCAGACACGGGAAATTATTCAGCAGGGCAAGGACTGGAAAGCCCTGCTCGCGGAAACCGAAGAAACCATCTACGAACTGATGAGTTCCGCGTCCCCGCCCTACGCGCTCTATTATTCAAACGATATAGAATGGGGAGACATTGTTATGCGAACCGAAAGCAGGGACGCCCGTTTCGAGACGAACCTGCAGGCGAGCGCTTACTGGTTTGATTCGGCGCAAAAAGCGGTGCAAAGGGTCTACGGCGCCGTGTATGACGGCTTAGACAAAACCGGGCATAAAAATACCTGGGAACTGGGGAACTGGCCCGCAACCGGCGTAACGCGGCAAAACCCTTTTAATACGACCTGGCACCATGACATAAATGTGGTCTTTGAACTGGTCAGTGCGCAGGGCAAGGCAGTTGGCAGGCAAACCTATGCAAGGCGCGCGGAATACAGACTCCGGCGGGATGGGAACCAGGTCTCCATTGCATACACGGCGGAAGATTTCGTACCCCTCACCTTCAACACGGTTAAATCGGTGGATATAAACGACGGGCTGTCCATACGGGTCGCGTCGGTGGGCGGGAAGCCGCCGGAACAAACGCCCTTCCAGATAACGATGGTTCCCGATTGGAAGGGTAATCTTTTTCTGGCTGGCGGAGGCGGCGTTGTTACGGGTTTCCGTCCCGACTCTGGTGTCCACCCCGATGCCAGCATTCGTCGTTCCCTTGTTATTCCGGCAACGCTCTGGGGCGAACCGGTTACCGCCATAGGGGATAACGCGTTTGACGGCAAGGGACTGCTCAGCGTTGTCATTCCCGACAGCGTTACCAGCATCGGAGATAACGCGTTTGGCACTGATGAACGGACAGTAATTGGTGCGGTGACAAGTTTTACCCTGCCGGCAAATGTACAACTGGGAAACAACGCCCTTGATACTATGTCCAGATGGTACACAAGGG
>JAISQU010000206.1 GCA_031274005.1 Spirochaetales bacterium | reverse complement strand
TAGCCAAAACAAAAAAGTGAGGGCGTCCAGCCCGAACGGGGGCCGAGGAGGAGCGCAGCGACGACGAAGCGCATACAGTCCTGTTAAACGCCGTTAATTCCCGTTTACGCAGCCGCACGCCACGGACGGCGGGCGGGCACTGCTTCTCCTGTCTTACAAGGAATTTGTATTTCCTAAGAAAAATAAGAAGCTTCGTCTTTCTTTTCTTATCGGTTTTATTTTAGTAAAAATTTCTGATTAAATCTTTCTTCCCTCCTCTCATAAAATTCTTCTTCTCTTTTCCGCCGTCAGGCGCTACTTTTATTTTTCTTATTCTTCCTCTCCATTCATAAAAATACAAATTCTCTTTCTCTTATATTGTTGAAGCCATTCTCTGAAATCTCTCCGCCGGAGGCGGTGAATACAAACTTCTTTTTCTTATTTCTTTCATCGAGTACAAACTCCTTCATTTATATTTTTATATCTGTAGTTTTTCCGCCGTAGGCGGTATTTTAATTTCTTCTCTCTTTTTCTTCTTCGCGCCACACGATGTGGCGCGGTCTTCCGAACCAGTCCGGGAATTAATGGCGGTTAACGTTTCTTAGGTGAAATTCGTATAATAGTCGGATTTTGGGGTATATGTGACGGCGTTTTAGTTGCCGGATCGTGGGGTATAGATGACATCAATGTCGTTTACATCTCGGGGACGGGCGGGTAAACGCCAGGGCATTTAATCATCTCCATTTTCCAGGGTATCCAGGGGGCTTGGGATTTTCAGCGCTTTGCGGCGGGCTACGTGTGTATACTGTTGAGTGGTGCGGATTGAGGTATGGCCCAGGAGTTCCTGTATGTAGCGAATATCTGTACCGTTTTCGAGCAGGTGGGTGGCAAAGGTATGGCGCAAGCTGTGTATCGATGCGTTTTTTTCTATACCCGCTTTGTACATGGCGTTTTCGCAGATATGCTGCGCTGAGCGTACCGACAGATGACCGGTGGCGGGCGAACCAGGGAAAAGCCATGTTTTTATGTCGTAGTGAGTGTAATAATCTTTAAGGCAGTCTATAACCTGGCTGGAAAGGATGGTGCAGCGGTCTTTTCTGCCTTTCCCTGATATGACGGTAATAACTTTACGGGAGATATCTATATGATCTTTTTTAAGCGAGACCACTTCGGATACCCTGAGCCCTGCCGAATATACCAGCATCAGAAGCAGGCGGTGCTTACAGTTGGTTTTTGCGGCGAGTATCGCGTTAATCTCATTTCTGGAAAAGACGACAGGCAGTTTTTTGTCTTGGCGGGGACGGCGCTGTTCGCAGGCAACGTTCTGCTTTATTACATGCGTGTAGAAAAACCTGAAACTGCTTAAGGCGAGATTCATCGAGGATGCGGAAAGATTGGTTGTTTCCTGATATGACAGGTAGTTTTTAATATCTTCACGGGTAACTGACTCCGGCGGTTTTTGCAGATGGCGGCAAAGGGCTTTGTTGTAATGCGCATAGACGGCTCGGGTTTTGGGACTGTATTTTCTCGAACGGAGTTCGGTTTCCAGTCTTTCCACCCAGCGCAGGGAGAAGAAGGGGGACGCTTCCCCGGCAGGGTAAGCGTCGTCAGAAACAAGTTCCTCCGGGGGCGAGCTGTCCTGCGTGAAGAAATTCCTTATACACACGGAGTTTGCCGGTTCCTCAACTTGTATGTAGAGGCGTTTGCCCAGGGCGAGTTCAATGTCCGCGCGGTCCGCGTCTGTATTCTGAAGATAAAACGTGAACGATGAGGAATCAAAGCGCGCGGTTTTGCAGCGTACGATATCACGAAACAGATCGGCATCCAATCCGCACAGGGGAATTGCAATGGTTTTTGTCGTATAAAAAAGATATGGCGCACTCACAGCAGCCTCCTCTGCGAGTGACTGTAAATAAATGACCGCAGTCTGTCAATCAGCCGCCTTCCCGTCCATCGGGACGGGAAGGCGGCCCCGGAAATTGCGGTAAAGGTCACCAGTACTCTACAGGCGACACACCAAAGCGCCTGAATGTAACGCGCGCGGCACGCGCGCAGTTCCGGGTTATGCCCCGCCCGCACATTTCCGTGATGGCGTTCCCGCCGCAGGCGGGCGAAAATTGCGGTAAAACTCACCAGTACGCTATCCGCGATAAAACAAATTGCCTGAAACTAGCGCCCGCGCCCGGGCCGTTCCGGTTATCTCCCGCCCGCACATTTCCGTGAAAGGGTCTCCCCGCATCGGCGGGGGAAATTGCCCGGGTGCAAAATCACTGAAAGCCCGTGGGGCGCAAGGGATTGAAGGGGCGCGAAGCGGCCGCGCAAGCGGCGGGACCCCCGAAAAGCCCGGTTTTTTGGGGCTTTGCCGCAAAAAATGCGCTATTATAGCCGGGAAAAGTAAACTCCGATTGTAAACGCCGATGCCCTGGGATCTTTTCGCATTTCTCAGTTCCCTCAGGCCTAATGCCGATGATTATAGTATGAAGAGGATGAACATTTTCAGCGTTTTTTTCGCGTTATGCGTTCTGGTTCCGGTACATGTGTACGCCCAGGCGGAGGCGGGGGGAAGCGCCGCGGGTGATGTTTCGGATAGCGAGATCCGGCCTTTTGTTTCTCGGCTCAAGGCGGCTGTGCGGGGGCCTCAGGTTAAACTTACCTGGCAGGATACTCCGGGCCCTATGGAATATGTTATCTACCGTCACACGCAGGAAATTACGCGGGAGAATCTTTTTGAGGCGGTTATGGTTGCCCGTGTGAATCGGGGCGTGCAGGTGTACATTGACGCTCCGCCAAAATCGGGGGCGTTTTTCTATGCGGTTCTTGCCCTCACGCCGCAGGGGGGAGTGCACGATGTTTTTATCCCTTTTCGTAATAAGACAACGCTCAGCATAACGGTACAGAACACACTGCCCGAAGAGAAACTTGCCGCCATTATTTCGCAGCTTGCGGCGAAAACGGAACAGGAAGAGATTGTCATCAGCTTTACCTCTTCCCGTGCGGACCGCGACCTTATGCTGTTCCGCAGTACCTCTCCCATTTTGTCGCCCGCGCAGCTTTTGGCGACCCGCGAGGTCCGCCAGGTTAAAAGCGTTGAAACCAGGATTGTCGATTTTCCTGTGTCGGGCATTCCTTATTATTACGCGCTGGTTGACCGCGAACTTCTTGCAAACGGGAATATCACTCTGGAGGCCGGACAGAACACGACGGTCGAGCCGGCGCAGATACCTTTAAGGGAAGGCGTCCCGTCCGCCCGGACGGAAAGCTCTGCCGCTGCTTCCGGTTATATCTCATCGGTTGAGACCCCGCAGGGGACGCCGGGCCGGCCCATACCCCTGCCCTACTATATTCTTGATTCCAAAATATCAGCCAATGAGACCCTGAAACAACCGGCTTCGGCCTATATTCCTGTCTACCGCCGCCTTTCCCTCGCCGCGGAAAAAGCCGCGCAGGCTATTCTGCCGCAGACCGCTCTCCCGCCGGAAGCCGGGATGCAGCCTGTTCTTCTTGAGGCGGACGCGACTGAAGGGTTTCGCAAGGAAGATTACACTCTGGGCACTGTCCTGGGCGGCGCCTTCGCGGAAAAAGACTGGGGCGAGGCGGAGAAACTACTCACACATTTTATGAATATGCATATCAGCGATGAGGCGCGGATACGGGCGCACTTCTACAGGGGCCAGGCTTTGTTTTTCCAGAAAAGATACAATGAAAGTTTTATGGAATTTCTTCTTGCACTGGATGCATATTACACAGACATCCAGCCCTGGCTTTCAAACATTCTTGAGATTACACGGACGGGCGGGATTCCAGCTGAAGGTTGAGCCGGTTTTCCCAGCTCGCCTGCGGGGCAAGCGCGATCTTCCAGCGCGGGAGAAGGCAGGATGACTGGTAGGCCGGCCCGCCGTCTTCCGGTAAAAGGGTTTCCACGGGGAGGCTCCAGGCTTCCGCGGGTTCAAGGGTGGAGAACGCGAGAGTCGTGTTGTGTAGGAGGTCTTCAAACACCAGTCCCGACAGATCTTTCAGAACCGTCTTTTCAGGGCTTATGGGAACACGGGATTCGTCTTCGACACGGAGGATTTTTAGCGCGTCGGCTTTTTTCGACAAAAACGAAAAATTCATTTCAGATCCGAAAACGAAGGCAATATCCCGGCCGCCGGCGTTTGTCAGCGTATAGTAAAGATTAATTGAAGAGCCCTGAAAAATAAATTTCTTGACTATCCTGATGCGGCCGCCGACCCCTCCCGCGGAAATGTCTCCCGTGTATTCCAGAACGAGTTCCCTGCGTTCCCTGTCGCACTTGACAAGCTCAAAAGGCGCGTCCCCGAAAAAACAGTCGCTGGGAAAATTCAGCTTTTCAAAATCGTCTATGCAGGTATTCTCGCCAAAAAAATGATCGATGAAGGTCTTGCGGGAATAAAAATCCACAACAGGATGTTCCTCCCCGCCTTCGGCGGTCTCGTATCTGCGCGCCATAGTATCGAGGTAATTCCAGGATATGGGCAGATAATCCAGCTCAAAAAGCCGCGCGCCCAGGGTATGCACATAGGCGTTCATTTCATTGCCCTGGTAGAGGTATTCTGTTCTGCGGTCCATGTCAAAATCAGCGGTTACTATGGACGGGATAAAGACGCCCTTGCGCCGCGTAATTTTCTCCGCGCAGATAAGATCATGGTAGGCTTTTTTGCGCAGACCGTTGCGGTATATGCCGCCGAAGGCCGGAGAGGGCCAGTACGCGAAGCCCTGCTGCCCCTTCCACAGTTCTTCCTGCGCGGCGGATTTACGGTATTTGTCTCCCTTGATTTGGTTGACAAGTATGTGGGTATACTGCATTTTCGCGTATAAATCATTGCTTTCGGGATACCGGGTCAGAAACCGGCGGAAAAAGCCGTTACCGGAAACAACCGTCCGTTTTTCCCTGCCGCTCTTTGTGTTTTTCGCGAGGGCGTCATACAGGCTTTTTTCTTCCGGCGTAAAAGCGCTTCTCATAAGGCCCGTCCGGGAACCGCAGGGAAAATACGCCTTGAGCTTGGGCGGGTATTGGCGCAGAAAACGTCCGGGATGAATCAGCTCAAGCCAGTCGCCCGCCTCCTGCAGGAGTCCCAAGAGCTTTTCAAGCCTTTTCTCCCTGTACCAGCGTTTGTGTCCTTCGGCCGCGCCGCCAAAACGGCTGCCGTCCACAAGGATGGTCAGGAGCCTCCGCGCGCCGTCGGAATGGACGCTCCTGATTTTTTCGACTATTTCCTGAGGTTCCAGGCTGAGGAGGTCCTGGCCCCAGTCGTCAAACAGGGGGAAAATCGTCAGGGTCTGCCCCTGATCTTCGGTGATATAGGGCTGGAACCGCTGGTCAAAGGCAATCCCCGCGGAGGCGAAATGGTTATCGCTGAGAAACACGTAATCCATACCGCAGGAACTCAAGGCGGACGCGAGGAAAGGTTCCCATTCCGTCTCTCCTATCCATCCGCCGCGCGGGCGCGGTCCGAAGTTTTTGCGCAGCCAGGCTGTAAGTTTTTCGAACTGGCCGATACGGTCGGCGCGGGGAATAATCGGCAGAATGGGGTCATAAAAAGCCCCGCCGAGCATTTCCAGTTGTTTGCGGCCCGTCATTTCCTGCAGGACACCGGTAAACTCAGGGTGATGCGTATCCAGCCAGAGCAGGAAAGAGCCGGAAAAATGGAAGGTACAGCAAAGCCGCGGAAAATTGTACACGGCGGCGATAAAAGACTTATAATCGCGCTGGTAGATTTTCTCAATCTCGGGGTCCTTCAGGCCGAGGGGGAGTGAATTGATTGTTCCAAAAATCAGTTTTAGATCCGGCATTTTCCCTTAACGGCCGGGGGAAAATCATCAGTCCTCCTGCCGCCATAGGAAAGGATACTCCATGTTTCCCGCTTTTACCAGTCCTTTTTTACCGAATTACCAAAGCTGCGGAATTCAGGCGTATTCTTTGTTCGGGGCAAAACCGGGCCGGAAAATCGCGCGCCGAAGCCCTGCGCCGCGAAATCCGGCAAAACGGCCCGACGGGCGTATATTGACTCTTCCCGTCATCCCCTCTTATTCAACCTTAAATCTGGACACTTCACCGACAAGGGTGGCGATGTTTTGTTTATTCTGGGAGCTTATATCGTTAATGCTGTTCATCGCGCCTGTGATCTCCTGCGAACCGGCTGTCATCTCGTTCATGCTTTTTTCAATCTCGAAGGAGATGCGGCCAAGGTTCTGCGATTCCTGAATTATCTGCCGGCTGCCGGTCAACATTTCCTCCGCCCCGCCGCGTACCTGCTGGGTCACCATGTTGAGGTTACTTACAGCCTCCAGTACCTGCTTGCTGCCTTCGGTCTGCTCTTCCATCGCGTTGCGAATATGTAGTTCCTGATCGGCAACGACCTTTACTCCCGTGTCTATGGCTTCAAACTTTTCCAGTACCTGCCCGGTCGATAGGGTAATTTTGTCCATCGAGTCCTTGATTTTTTTCAAAACGACGGAAGTCGTCTTCGCCTGCTCCCCGGATGAGGCCGCGAGCTTGCGGATTTCGTCAGCCACGACCGCAAAGCCCTTTCCCGCCTCTCCCGCGTGGGCCGCCTCAATGGCCGCGTTCATCGACAGAAGATTCGTCTGGCTGGCTATGTTCTGCATCATGGAGTTAATTTCCAGAAGCCCTTCGGACTCCTTGGCTATTTCCTGAATGTCGGCTACAACAGCGTGCAGATCCGCGTGCCCTGATTCGGCGGCCAGGGTGAGATTTTTGACGTTTTCGGCGTTGTTCACGAGAGTCTGGGTAACGCTTGCTATATTGGCAAGCATCTGCTCTACCGCGGAAGAGGACTGCGTAACGCTCTGCGTCTGCGTTTCTATCATACCGTTGAGCTTGTCGATATTGCCCGTTATCTGTTCCATTGTGGAGTTCGTCTCTGTCACGCTGGCGGACTGGTTTATGACCTGAGTTTTAACGCTCTCGACATTCGCGCTGATCTGGTTCATCGCCGCCGCGGTTTCCGTCATGTTCGTCGCAAGCTCTGTACCGACATTCGATAAATCCACCGATTTGTTTTTGATAGTCACCACAAGATTGCGGATTTTCTCCAGCGTCAGATTGAAAAACTTTGACATTTGCCCTATCTCGTCTTTACTATTCGCGTTTAGCCGTTTCGTTAAATCCCCTTCGCCTTCGGAAATGTCCTTTAGCATCAAACTGACCCGCAGAATGGGTTTTACGATAGTGCCGGCGACAAAAAAGATGACAAGCCCCATTATAAGGATGGCGGCAGCGGCCAAAATAATCGTGAACCGCGTTAACTCGTTCACCGCCTGGAGTACCACGCCCCTGTCAACCCTTGCCACAAGCGTCCAGGGAGTTGGGGTGTCGCCTATCCTGAAAGGATAACTTTGTATCATCAGGCCGCGGTACTCTGCGGATACGGGGTGTCCGCTCGCCAGGGATTCTTCCACCGCCCGTATTCCGGCTTCTCCAAGTATCTCCACCGAGACCTGCTGGAATTTTTTCCCCACAAAGGAGCTTTCAGGATGCGAGATTATTGTGCCGTCATTGGCAAACATAGTGGCGTATCCGGCGTCGTAGGGTTTAATCTCGTTTACCACCGCCTGCGAACGGGAGAAATTTATGTTTATTCCCACCACGCCTATAGCCGCGGAGTCCTTTATGATGGGAACAGTCAGTTCCCCGACCAGAACCATCTGTCCCTCCACCATCCGAAACTTCGGGTCGGAGATCCGCGGAGTTGTTGAAAGATTCTCCAGGATGACTTTCCAGCCCGGGTAAGCCTCTTTGACCGCGACTCCTGTTTCGGTGTTATAACAGGTAATGAAATTACCCGATTCATCGCTGGCCTCGGTGTCCACGAATTCCGCGTCCCTGCCGTCTATCACTCCGGGCTTCCATACCGTAAAAATATCCACAAACTGGGGATACGCGTCAGAAATCGCCAGCAGATTTTCCTCATACCGCAGACGCCGTACATCGCGGTTGATGTTTTCGTAGTTAGTAAATATCTGCGACAAAACCCGAGCGGCGTCATAATACAACTGATACCGCTGCGATAATTCCTCGGCATGCAGTCCGGCCAGGGATTGCAAATTTTCATACGCGGCACGGGTTTGCAGCGCGCCGGCTTCGTTGAGCAGGACAGCCGAGATAATCGCTATAGCCACAATCATTATAACGACAATGATCAAAACGAGGCGCATCTTTAACTTCATACGAAACCTCCGTTAACTTTATCTCACGGTTTTAATATACTCATTTCAGGGATACACGGGAAAACGATGAACATTTCGTATTTTTGTGAAAAGCCTTTTTACTCCCGGAGTTGTCATCGTTTAGACTAAGTGCCTGTTCAAAATCTCCTTATAATTCGGAATTTGGGCGCATTTGCGGCGTAAAACGCCGCAAACCGGGCTTTTCGGGGGTTCCGCCGCTGTCGCGGCCGCTTCGCGCCCCTTCAATCCCATTGCGCCCCGCGGGCTTAAAAAAATGGTTTCATTTTGGAACCGGCTCTTTTAAGTTGATCTATCGTTCCATGATAAACCACCGGGAGTATACTCCAAGGCGTGAAACAAGACTTGTTCGAAGGCTGCGGCGAAAACGCCAACTACCGGGAAATACGTGTGGGCGGTATAGCGCCGGGCAGGCTTTACCGCAGCAGCCATCCCATACAGGAATACGGACAGGATAAGATCATTGCCCGCCTGTCGAAAACAAACGGGATAGAGGCAGTTTTAAACCTGAGCGATACCCAATGCGGCCTTTCACGGATAGCGGTAATTGCCCCCTGGTATTATCGTCTATATAAAAACGGCTGTATTTTGCCTCTTCATATGGGCTTTGATTACGCAAGCCCGCGGTTCAATAAAAAATTCCGCAGGGGGATTCAGTTTATTATTTCCCGCGAAGGCCCCTGGCTTATCCATTGCCATGCCGGAGTGGATCGCAGCGGTTTTGTGTGCGCCGCGCTTGAGGCCCTTATGGGCGGGACAATCCGGGAAATTATTGCTGATTATATGGAATCGTATAAAGGCCCTTTCGGGTCCGCTTCGGTTAGCGGTGCCGGTTCTCCGGTTGTCCTGGAGATGCTGGGTAAAATGAATCCCGGCTCGCCTGTAACAAACCAAAATTTACAAAAGACAGCGGAAGATTATTTTACCCGGCAAACCGGACTATCTGAAAAAGAAATCAAATTGCTGAAAGACCGTCTCGCCTGAGGAGAATAGATTTGGTCTAGCGTTCCATGATAGACCACAAATACTATACTTCAGGATATGAAAGGAAAAAAACAGCCCGAAAACAGCGCCGCCGCTGAATAAGAAGGCAATAAGGAGAAAGACAATGAGCGAAGTACTCTCGCAAGACGAAATTGAGCAATTGCTGTCGGCAATCTCGTTTGATTTTAGGGATGAGCGTTTTGAAAGCATGGAAAACTTTGAGTCGTTTTTGGTGAAACGGCAGACCCGGCCTGAAAAGTATTACGGACGCTATCAGGATGGCGTGCCGGTATGCCGTTTTTTTACTTCAAAGAAGGGTGAAAGCATTCTTGCGGATATTGAGCGCAAAAACGCGGAGCAGGGCATGGGGAATGTTGAAATCCCGAATACGAAAATCAAGCTTATAAATTATTCTTTTTGCCCGACATGCAATAAAATTTTTTCATTTACGGAACTTGTCAATTACTACGCGAATCCCAAGCCGGATCCCCGGTTTAATAATCGGACGCATCAATTCAGGCAGGACACAAGGATGTATTGTTCTGACTGCGGGACATATTTCCTGCCGGCTCTTGTCATTTCTGATGGCACGCCAAAGAATGAGATGCAATTTCTGTGCAGGGTGCAAACCGCGGATGCTATAGAAAGGTTTTTTATGGAAAAAGGAATGAAGGTGCTAACCGGAAAGAATGAAAATCTTATGCGGCGGAATGGTCTTCGGGCTATCCGGAATGATATAATTTTGCGGCGGCTTGAACCACGGCAAACGCTTATCAGCAATTTGCTCCAATACACCCCGCGAATTTAATACTGAACCTTATAGACGGCAGCAACATCAGAAAAGGCGATGCGCTGTTTGGCGAATGGCGTAAGCAGAGCGCCTGAATGTTTACAGAACCCGAACGAAACAACATTTTTAAAATTGGTCTATCATCCCATGATAAACCACTGGGAGTATACTTCAGGCTATGAAACGAAAAAAACAGTCCGAAAACAGCGCCGCCGGGGTACTTTTCGATGCAGAAATTGAGTATATACTTGGCTACATTCACTTTACCTTCTCCGCACAGGACGGCTCTTTCCGCTTCCGAAGCGTCGGGTTTTCCGGTAATTGTGATAGTACCGCGCCCTGGTATAAAAAAAGCAACTGGAGCTTCGCTGTGGTGTTCACTGGAGGCGTTCAGGGTTCCAATAACGGTTATCCTTTTTATGTCCGCAGCGTATGCTTTAGCGACCGCCCGCGCCAATGATTGAAAAGGCGCGGCTTCCGTTAAGCCGTCATTTGTATCATTGCCTTCTGCGGAAACATAATAGGTTCGCATGGCGGTTTCCGCATCTCTGGACGCTTTTACGATGAGTATCAAAAGAACGAACGCCACGGGAATTACGATGGCAAGAATTCCTACGGATTCGTAGAGCACTTTGACGGCTACAATGATGACGAGACCGATGACAATCAATAAACCCATTTTATCTCCTCTATAATTTGTGCCAGCATAAACTAATTGCTTTATCACAGAATGATGGACCGCGTTTTTTTCGTGAATTTTTACTCAGGGCGGGGGTTCTATTTTTACCGCAATGTACACAGAGAGAGACAATTTTTTGAAGCCAGCCCACTGTAGCAATCCCCCCTTTGATATGCGTCGCTATGACACGGTTTTTAGAAATAGTTCAGGATTTCACTATTCCGGACATTATTATATCCCATGACCCGATAATGTCAAGTATTTATACATAATCACATCGAGTGTCAGAACTTCCTGCTAATGGGTATTCTTATAATAAGGAGCTATGAATGCGTATTTCGGCTGACTTGAACAATAAATACGGAATTAGTGGAACACTAAAACGGAAACATTTGAACGCCATGCCGGGGGGAAGAGAAAAGTCCGTACCAGTAAAAATGTACCGGTAC
>JAISQU010000131.1 GCA_031274005.1 Spirochaetales bacterium | reverse complement strand
CCCGCTTATTGTCATCGATTCAAGGCCGGCAAGGCCGCACATCGTGTTAAACAAAGCCGAATACCCCGCACACACCGCGGTCTTGTTTTTCAAAACAGAAACGTAAGCCTGATCCCGGTATGTCTTGCCAAAATACGTTTCCGTGTCGTAGGAAATATTGTCGCAAATCCAGTCATGAAGGGTTTTTGCCCTGCGGAACTGATCGTTTATTCCCGCGGCAAGGAATTTTACAAGATCGGGAAGCTCGATTTCCGGTTCAACAAAGACTTTTTCCGCAAGGTCTTTCGGAACGCTCCTGACGCGGCTCTCCATCAGATTTGTCCGGTATTGAGCGGTCCCTGAATCAAGCGCGGTATAGCGCTTCATGACCGCGCTTGCGCGGGAAACCAGCCGGGCGTCCGTCTTTTCCTTACCCTGTTCGATATATTGGAATAAAAAGCCGCAGTCCCCGTCATTCATCGCGCGGGTAAGCGTTTCCGCGTTAAATTCGGGCGGATCGGATGTATCGTAAGATTTCTCAATCGTTATGGTTATCTGCGAATAAACGGAAAAACACGCAAAAAAACACAGGCAAAAACACATAATTCTTGAGATGGTTCCAAAATTGCAAAAAGCCCGTGGGGCGCCCTCGGATTGCCGGGCCGTGAAAGTGAAGAGGCCGAAGACGGCCCCAAATTTCGGGTAAGCCCGAAATTTGTTATAGCGCGATTTCGGGCTGGTCACAATTTTGCCAGACAAAATTGTTGCTCGCCCATGCTGGGCACACCTATACGCAGGGAATCTGCACAGCAGATTCCCTGGCCCGGTGTTCAGCAATCCGCGCAAGGGATTGAAGGGGTTGCGAAGCAAGCCACGCCTTTGGCGGGGCCGGAGCGATAGCGCAGCCCCGGAAAGCCCGGTTTGCGGCGTTTTACGCCGCAAATGCGCCCAAATTCTTCATCTTCCACTTCTAACTACTCCCTCCTCACTTCTCACTATATTTCCGTCTTTACAATGAGCGGCTTCGGCATTAAACTTCGGGGAAAGTACAAAAGGAGATTTTTTCATGGCCGAAAAGAAGGAGTTGCCGTCTGAGGGGCGGTGTTACCGGTTTATACCCGGGGCGGAGGAACGCGGGCTGAAAGCTGAGACGCTGCGCAAGATGCTTTTTGAGATTTTTTTGATACGGGATTTTGAGACACGGCTTCTTGAACTCAAGGATTTGGGGCTTGTTCACGGGCCTTGCCATTCATCGATAGGAGAGGAGGGCGGGGCGGTTGGTTCCATTATGGCGCTGGAAAAGGATGATATAATCGCGTCAACGCACAGGGGGCATCATCATTTTTTGGCGAAGGCTTTTACCGCGAGCTTGGGATTTTATGATCCCCTTGTTTCCGTGCCGTCCGGTATGGCGGGTATTTTGAAGACAACTCTTGCGGAGATTATGGGGCTGGCGCAGGGCTACTGCAAGGGCAGGGGAGGGTCGATGCACCTGGGCAATCTGGATTTCGGCTGTCTGGGTACAAACGCGATTGTCGCGGGGGGCGTTCCCATTGTAACGGGCGTTGCCTGGAGTTTGGGTATAAACAAGAGCGGTAATGTCGGCGTTTCCTACCTTGGCGACGGGGCCACGAACCAGGGCTGCGTCCACGAAGTGATGAATATGGCAAAACTCTGGAAAGTCCCGGTCATTTACTATATCGAGAACAACCTCTACGCGGTTGCCACCAGCACGGATGAAGCGTGCAGCCTGAAGGATCTTGCGCAGAGAGCGCCGGCCTATGGCATGGAGGGCATGGTTGTGGACGGCATGGATCCGGTCGAGGTCTATCTTGCCATGATAGAGGCAAAGAAGATCGCGCTTGCCGGGACTCCGGTTATTATCGAAGCAAAGACCTACCGCTACAAACATCAGGCGCAAAGCCTGCCGGGCAGCGCCTACGGATACCGGACAAAAGCCGAAGAAGAAGAATGGCTCGCGCGGGACGCGGTTGTCCGTTTTCCCGAAACGCTTATGAAACAAAAGGTTCTTACGGCGGAACAGGCGCGGCAGTTGAAAGAGAAGTCCGCCGCCCTTATCGCGGAGGCTGCGGCTTCGCTTGTGAAAGGCGAAGGGGAAAAACTTTTCATACCGGCGGATCTTTTTCCCGTGAGGGAGGATTTGCATACGGGCATACGCTCGGACGGGCATGAGTTCGTGGGCCAAAGCTGGAAAGAAGCCGGGGATTTCCCCTCTATGACCGAAAGAACCTTTATCGACGTTATTCCCGAAGTCATGGACAGGATTATGGAAAAGGACGGGAACGCCATCGTGCTTGGCGAGGAGGTCGGCCACATGAAAGGCGGCGCTTATCTTGCCACAAAGGGGCTTTTCAAAAAATACCGCGACAGGGTTATCGATACCCCCATTTCTGAGGGCGGTTTTTGCGGTATGGCTCTGGGGCTTGCGCTTTCGGGCAAACGGCCGGTGGTGGAAATCATGTTTCCCGATTTCGCTCTGGTCGCGGCAGATCAGCTATTCAATCAGATCGGCAAATGCCGTTATATGTACGGAAACCAGTTTGACGTTCCGCTTGTTATGCGCACGCGCGTGGCCATTGGCACGGGCTACGGTGCCCAGCACTGTATGGAGCCGGCGGCTTTTTACGCCCAGTTCGCGGGCTGGCGCATCGTCGCGCCTTCCAATCCCTTTGACTATATCGGTCTTTTCAATACGGCTTACCGCAGCCTTGATCCGGTACTGGTTATCGAACACCATAACCTGTATCCCCTGAAAGGCATGGTTCCCGCTGACCGGGATTACTGCATCCCCTTTGGCAAGGCCAGGGTCGCGCGGCAGGGCGCGCAGGTTACGATTGTCGCCTGGGCGCTTATGACGGTGGAGGCCCTGAAAGCCGCCGAAACGCTTGCCGCCTGCGGTATCGACGCGGAAGTCATTGACCTGCGCACCATTGATTACGCGGGTATCGACTATGAGGCTATCGGCGCTTCGCTGAAAAAAACCGGAAAGATCATTATTGCCGAGGAAGGCCACTACATCGGGGGAATCGGCGCCCAGCTATGCGACGAGGTGCAGCGGCGCTTTTTTGATTATCTGGACGCGGAAATCGGCAGAGTAGCGGGGCTGAGCGTACCCACCCCCGTCTCCAAACCGATGGAAGACCTTGTCGTGCCCCACGCGGCGGATATCGCCGCCACTGTTAAGAGCATGATGGGGAAATAGTACCTCGGACTAATTAATGATGTGTGAGCCGGTTCCAAAATGAAAACCGTAATTATTCGTGCGCATTTTTTGCGGCTCGGCCCATAGCCTTTGTATACGCCGGGGTTTTTTAGGGCCTCTTGCCCTGTTGCTGTTATTCATAAACACGCTTTCGCGTGCGTTTGTCTGGGCATGCAAAAAACCGGGCTTTTCGGGGGTTCCGCCGCTGGCGCGGCCGCTCCGCGCCCCTTCAATCCCTTGCGCCCCGCGGGCTTTTGCGCTTTGCGCAACTCAATTTTTTATAGTGGTGGTAAGTGCTGTTGCCCTGCCCGTCTGCGAATCAACTTGACAAAGTTTATCCAGTATCCATATAATTGTAGTAGTGTTTATTACAAAAGAATCTGATTACGCGGTGAGGATGATCCGGATCCTGGGGCAGAGGGGCAGAGGGACGGTAGAATCTGTGTGTAAAGAAGAACAGGTTCCTCACCAGTATGGCTACAAAATACTGAAAAAGCTCGAAAAGGCCGGTCTGGTTCGTGGTTACAGGGGAACCAACGGGGGTTACGAACTTGAAAAAACCCCCGGCGCGATAACGCTCTACGATGTTATAAGCGCGGTAGAAGATTCAGTTGTGATAAGCGGATGTCTGGAGCATGGTTTTGACTGCCCGATGAACCGGGGAAAAAGAAAATGCGGCGTTCACCGGGAATTTATTCGAATCCAGTCTGTTATTCTGTCCGCCCTGAAAGAACGGACGCTTGAGGAAATCTTTGCGCCGTAAGGCGCTTTCTGAGGAGGTATCTATGTTTGAAAGTTGTTACGGGTGCGCAACCTGCGCCAGCGCGGATAAGCCGCTTGAGGAGTTTATCGCGAAACTACCGATGCAGACATCTCACCATCGTGTGGACACGCAGGAAACAAAATGCGGGTTCGGCCTGCAGGGGGGATGCTGCCGGCTGTGCGCCAACGGCCCCTGCCGGATTACGCCGGACTCGCCCAGGGGCATTTGCGGGGCGGATGCCGATGTCATGGTTACCCGCAATCTTTTGCGGGCGGTCGCCGCGGGTTCGGGCTGTTACATCCATGTTGTGGAGAACACGGCCCTCAACCTCCGAAACACCGCTCTCATCAAAGGCAGGATGAAAGGCCCCGAGGCTCTGGAAAGATTGTGCAGGATCTTCGGCGTTAACGGAAAGGATGAGTACGAGAAGGCTCTGAAGGTTGCCGACGCTGTTCTTGCCGATCTCTACAAACCCGAATACGTTAAAATGGAACTCGTGGAAAAAATGGCTTATGCTCCGCGTTTGAAGGTGTGGAAGGAACTGGGCATTCTCCCCGGCGGCGCGAAGTCCGAGGTCTTCAGGGGAGTTGTGAAGTGCTCCACCAACCTCAATTCCGACCCGGTGAATATGCTGCTTGACTGCCTGAAACTGGGTATTTCGACGGGAATTTACGGACTGACGCTGACGAATCTTTTAAATGATGTCCTTCTTGGGGAGCCGGAGATCCGCACGGCGGCTGTGGGCCTGCGCGTTATTAACCCCGACTATATCAACATCATGATTACAGGACACCAGCATACGATGTTTGTACATTTGCAGGAGAGGCTTACCGACGCGGATGTTGTGGCCAGGGCGCAGGCCGCGGGAGCAAAGGGTTTTAAACTTGTGGGCTGCACCTGCGTGGGGCAGGATTTGCAGCTGCGCGGCGCGCACTATACGGAGATTTTCGACGGGCACGCGGGCAACAACTACACGAGCGAGGCGATTCTCGCCACAGGCGCTATCGACGCGGTTTTGTCGGAGTTCAACTGCACGCTGCCGGGCATAGAACCGATCTGCGACGAGCTTCTGATTAAACAGATATGTATAGACGATGTGGCCAAGAAGGCCAACGCGGAACTCAAACCCTTCGTTTTTGCCGAAAGGGAAAAACTGAGCAACGAAATAATCGACGCGATTATCGCGGCCTACAAGCAAAGGCGGCCCAGGGTAAAGATGAACCTTATGCCCGACCACGGTTACGAGAATACCCTGACCGGCGTCAGCGAGGTGTCGTTGAAAAAATTTCTCGGCGGAAACTGGAAGCCCCTGATTGACCTTATTGTGTCGGGCAAGATCAAAGGCGTGGCCGGCGTTGTAGGCTGTTCAAGCCTTGTCTCAGGCGGTCACGATGTTCTTACCGTGAGTCTTGTGAAGGAGCTTATCGCGCGGGACATCATAGTTCTTACGGCGGGCTGTTCCTCCGGCGGTATAGAGAATTGCGGCCTGATGGTTGCAGAGGCGGCGGAGCTTGCCGGCCCCGGGCTGCGGGCTGTGTGCAGGCAGCTTGGTATTCCGCCTGTGCTGAACTTTGGTCCCTGCCTTGCCATAGGCAGGCTGGAGATTGTCGCTACGGAGCTTGCCGAGGCAATAGGCATTGATATGCCTCAGCTTCCCCTGGTGCTCTCCGCCGCTCAGTGGCTGGAGGAGCAGGCGCTCGCCGACGGATGCTTCGGCCTTGCCCTTGGCCTGCCCCTGCATCTGGGTCTGCCGCCTTTTGTAACGGCAAGCAAAGTCGCTGTTCAGGTTTTGACCGAAGACATGAAGAACCTTACCGGCGGGCAGATCATCATCAACTCCGACGCCAAAGAATCGGCCGACATCTTGGAGAAGATCATCATGGAAAAACGTGCGGGCCTGAAGATTTAAGGGGGCGCGGAATGAAAAGAATATTTATTGATCAGGAAAAATGCGACGGCTGCAAGAATTGTAGTTTTGCCTGCATGCAGGCGCACAGGCAGACGCCGGGAACGGTCTATGACCTTGACCTGCTTGATCCGAAGAACGAAGCGCGTCACAGCATTGTAACAAACGGTAAGGGCGGCTATGTTCCTGTTTTCTGCCGGCACTGCGCCGTGCCTGACTGCGCGGGAGCCTGTATGTCGGGCGCTTTGAAAAAAGACCCGGAAACAGGACACATTCAGTACGATGAAAAGCGCTGCGGGACCTGCTTTATGTGCGTAATGAGCTGCCCCTACGGCAACATCAAGCCCGACAGGGTGTCGCGCACAAAAATTCTAAAATGCGATTTCTGCGTGAATGACAAGGAAGAGCCTAACTGTGTTAAATCCTGCCCGAAAAAGGCCATCCATGTGGAAGAGGTTGTATGGGAGGCGGCTGTATGAAACATCTTATTATAGGGGTGGGCGCCGCGGGAATCAGCGCGGCGCGGACAATCCTGAAGGAAAAACCGGAAGACAGCGTAGTTCTTGTTTCGCAGGACGAAGAGGTGTATTCCCGCTGCATGCTGCACAAGTTGATTTCCGGCGAAAGGGACGCGGCGGGCCTGAATTTTGTCAACGACGGTTTGCTTGAACATAAAAACCTGGAGTGGATAAAGGGCAAAACCGTGACCCGCCTTGAGGCTGCGACGAAGAGCGTATACGCAGGAGATGAGAAAATCGCTTCGGGCGATACGATACTTATCGCGACGGGGGCCAACAGTGTAACCCCGCCCATAGGCGAGCTGCGGACGGCTAAAAACGCCTTCGGCCTGCGGCATCTGCCGGACGCCCGCGGTATCGCCTCCTGCGCCAAAAACGCGAAAGAGGTCGTTATAATCGGCGCGGGGCTTGTGGGTCTTGACGCGGCCTACGCTCTTTTGGAGCTGGGCAAAAAGCTGACCATTATCGAAATGGCGCCGACGGTATTGGCGATTAACCTGGATGCCCACGCGGCCGCGGCCTACCAAAAGCTGTTTGAGGACAAGGGCGTTGTTTTTCATTTGGCGCGGAAGGTTGTGAACACCCGTGGCGATGGCAGGGGAAACATCACGGCTGTGGAACTGGATAACGGCAGCCTGATTCCCTGCGACATGGTTGTTATGGCTGTGGGCGTACGGCCTGCCATAGGTTTTCTGGAGGGTTCGGGCATAAAGACCGAGAGGGCCATTGTTGTAGACGACTACCTTGAAAGCAGCGAGCCGGGCATCTACGCGGCCGGAGATGTCGCGGGATTTTCCGGCGTCTGGCCTAACGCCCAAAAGCAGGGCGAGATAGCGGCGTATAATATGTGCGGCACAAAGTGGATATACGATGACAGGTTCGCCATCAAAAACACCGTCAACTTCTTTGGCCTTCTTTCGCTGTCGGTAGGGGCGATTAACCCTGCCGACGGGGACGAGGTTCTTGTAAAGGAAGACCGCCTAAATTACCGGAAGCTGATTTTGCGCGGCGGAGTACCCATGGGAATTATTTTACAGGGAGAAATAGGCGGTTCGGGCTTCTGGCTGCATCTTATCAAAAACAAGATGCGCATAGACAACAGGGGAAAATCCGTGTGGAAGGTGAGCTACGCCGACTTCTACGGTACGCAGCAGAACGGCGAATACAAGTGGGTGGTATAACAGACAGCGGTTGACTCGTGTTTTGGGAGATTGCAGACTCAATATTGGACATGTTCGGAACTTTAGTTTCTGAACATGTCCAATTACGAAACCCCGCTTAACCTTGAGTTAATCTGTATCTTTGTCAAGCCTGAACTCGGCCCATACGGGGTAATGGTCGCTCACCTCTTTCGGCGTTATGGCGTACCGGCTGAACTCGTAAACTTCATGAAAGCGTATAACACCGAATTTACCGGTGAAATCTTCCCGCGCGGAGGATGTAATAATAATGCGGTCATAGGTGTTTTCGCTTTCCGCCACGGTTGTATCGTACTCATTTGTGATAACCGTCAGGTATTTCTCTTTTGGGAATATCGTTTCAAGAAGTGATTCATCGTAATATGCTCCGTCCGCGTTAAAGTCTCCGGCAACCAGGACATCAGGCTCGTTCCACAATTCCTGAAAATACGAGACAAGCCCGGGCAGAGCCTCTATCTCCGCCGCGGCGGCGGAGGGTTGAATGTGATTGTTTATCAGAATAAAGTCAAACTTGTCTTTTGTCTGAAAATAAACGGCAAAGGGATTGCGTTCAAATATATCATCAGGATCGGGCCATACGGCGCAGTCGCGGACTGTGAGTTTTTCAGAATTGTAAATAACCCAGTATTGTTCCTTCGATCTGCCGCGGCCTTCGCGGGGGCCGATAACATGGCGGTATGCCGGCGGCAAGAGACTCATAAATTGTGTTACGGGGTCCGCGCCGGCCGAGCGTACTTCCTGAACAGCGGTAACATCAGCGCCGGAAATGATTTTTACAAGAACATCCACAACTTCAGGTTTTGACATTTTTGAAACGCCAAAAATCTGAATGTTGAACGAATAGATTTTTATTGTCTCGGTCGCGCAGGAGAATATCAGAAGGATGAGGCAGGCCGCCGCAAAGCGTTTTATCACACTCATTTTGTCCCCACCGCTACCAGCCCCTGCGCCGCGTGGTCGTAGGGATCTCCTTTCAGACTGCCGTACACCCGCACTTCGGAGAACCCCGCCCGCAGGAAAAGGGCTTTCAGTTCCCCCGCGCAGTACAGGCGCTGGGTAAAGGTATAATCGCAGCGGGAATCCCCGTCAATCAGTATCCAGCGGTTGCGCAGACGGCTGCAGTCATCCGTCAGGGCGTAGCGCGCAAGAACCAGAACGCCGTTTTCCTCGTACCATTCATTTTCCCTGAAATCCCGAACCGCATGTTCTTTTCCCAGTGTTTCCACAAGCAGCTTTCCCTTATCCGCAAGATGGGCATGAAGATTTTTCAGAAATTGAAGATTATCCTCTTCGGCCTCGAAATACCCGAACGAAATATACATGTTGATAATAAGATCAAAAGACTGTTTAATATCAAGGGCAAGGACATTTTGGCAGAAAAACTGCGCGGAGAGGGATTCGGCCTGAAAACTGGCCCGGGCGGCTTCAAGGTATTCCGGGTTTAAGTCTACGCCGACAACCTCAAAACCCATGCGGGCAAACTCAAGGCTGTGCCGCCCTACTCCGCAGCAGGCGTCCAGCACTTTTGAACCGGGCCGCGCGCCGGTCAGGGAAACAACAGCCTCAGCCTCACCGGCGCAGGATGCCCAGCGCTCAGAACCAAAAATATAGGGAGCGTATACGCGCCAGAAATCCCTGTCGGCGTACCAGTCCGCTCCCGCCGATTTTTTTGTTGTATTTTTCACTCTGTATAAGAAAGCCCGTATACCTTCCGCGGCGCACGGGCCGGATATGTTTTTCCGCTCTCAGGATAAAAGACAAATCATGACTGCAGTTCGTAAATAACTTCAAGCGCCTTTTTCTTTACTTCTTTCTTGTAGTTACTGCCAAGAAGTTCAAGAAGGGGGCCGAGAGCCTCCGGCGCCTTGATACCGTCCTGTCCCTTTGCGATCTTTGAAATAGAAAGCAGCACGGAATAGGCAAAGTTATTGTCGGGGGTGAGTTTCACATTTTCAGTGTGCAGAAGCGACATCAGCCTGACCAGCACCTCGCCGTTTTCGTCCCTGCCGATCTTTCCCAGAGCGTAAACCGCTTCGGCAAGGACCATGGGCTCCTTGTCAACATTCAGCACATCAAGCAGAATCCGCTGAGAGCGCTTGCCGCCGACATCTCCCAGAATATTACAGGCCTCGCGCCGGATAGTATTAAAGTTCCGCGTATTACCGCCCTGCTCTATGGGTTTCGCCATTTCTTCAAGAATAACAAGACCGCCGGGATTCTCTTCACTGATTCTGCCCTCGGTTGCCATATTTCTGAGGTTTTGAATTGCCAGAGAGCGGACTTCCCAATCATTGGACGAAGCCTGGTTACGGATAAGCTGCAACTCAATGTTCTGGCTCAAATACAACTCTTCGATAGTACGGCCTCTTTCTTCCTGCCCGCTCTGGCCCGACTGCGACTGCTGGGCGGTCAGGGAAAAAAGCGCGCAGCAAATAATCGCACAAACACATAAAATCTTTTTAAACATATTTCATCTCCCGTTTATATTATACATAATAATAGTATCGCAAACAACTCCCCCCTCCAGAGCCATTACCAGAGACTGATTTTCCAGTCCGCGCCGGTTTTTTCAAGCTGGTAAATCAGTATGTTCTCTTTTACGTTATCTTTATTGCTTATCGTCATGTAAGCCTGTACCCTTTGCGCATCCGTAAATTTCAGGTCGTCAAGCCGTACATTTGCCCGTGAGGGTACAACAACAGTATCAAAGTATTCCTTCAAGTTGGTAATCGTAATATTGTTTCTTTTCAGCAGAGGCGAATCGTTAAGTTCCGCCAGATATTGGCGCGATGTTAAATGCGATCGGAACTTGGGGGTAAGATAACTTTCCCACTTCTGCATGTTTTTCGCCTTGATAGTGGTATTCAGCTCTTCGATCACCGCCTCGACTTCGGCAAAGGTCTTGTCATACTCTTCCTGCGTGATTTTTACCAAAGGATCTTCGGCTTCAATATACTCCGGCGTTGGTTCGGGTTCTACCACAGCAGGCGGCTCCGGGGCTGGCTGCTCCGGCGGCGGAGTTGTACAGGCTGCCAGTGCAAGACCCAGCGCGATAATCAAAATGAACAGTTTTTCTACTTTCATACCAGTATTGTATGAACACGTAGGTGATTTGTCAAGCGCATTGCCTCATCAAAATTCTAACCCTACGGGTACCGTGTTGCGCCACGTAAAAAACTGACCAAGAGCGAGCCGGTGAGCCATGTTAAAAACTAACCATGGCGATTGCCTCCGCGACGCGGAAGTATTACCGGTACATCATGAGCCATTTTCAGCAAGTGTTCAACAGCCTTATCCATGAGGTTTTTTT
>JAISQU010000103.1 GCA_031274005.1 Spirochaetales bacterium | reverse complement strand
GTCCTGCAATCCCCAAAAGCATTCAAATTGTCAGCAATTTGAATGCTTTTACCCATAAAAAACGCTTCCAGACAGCAATACCATATTTAGTCGCATGGCGCTACGGATATGGCCGGGGCGATAAAAAAAGCGAACGGCTTCGGTCCGCCGCGAGAGAGAGCTTTTTTTATCGCCCCGGTCGTTGTGTTTAGTTTACCATGAGTTTAAATTTGGAATTGCTGATTAATACAGGTCGGCTCTTTACACTTTCTTTTGAATATGGTAGGGTGATACCCATCATTTGATAGAAGGCGGAGAATTATGGCCAGACGATGTGATATTTGCGGAAAGGGCACTGTAAGCGGCAACACTGTAAGCCATTCAAAAAATGCCCTGCGGCGGGTATGGCGGCCCAATCTCATAAAGGTAAAAACCATGGTGGGCGCGACAAAAACAACCCTGAAGGTTTGCGCCCGCTGTCTGAAGAGCGGCAAGGTCGTTAAGGTTTAAGACTCAAGCTTCAGGCCGTCGTATGAAGGAGCCACTCCGTAAGGAAGCTCCTTTTTTAACGCCCTGTGATCAACCTCGTGGCTGAAGTGCGTGAGGTAAGCTCTTTTCGGGCGGATGCGCGCGATTTCGTGAAGGGCCTCGCCTATGCTAAAATGGGTGGAGTGGGGCCTCGCGCGCAGGGCGTTTATTATAAGAACATCCAGTCCTTCAAGAAGGCCGCGGGATGAGCCGGGAATAAAACTGCAGTCGGTGAGGTAGGCCATGTTTGCTATCCTGTAGCCGAGAATATCGAGATTTCCGTGTTTCAGGGGAATCGCCGTAACAGGAATATCCAGAACAAAAAAAACCAGACTCTGAATGGGGCTCAGCCTCAGCAGCGGGACGCCTCCGCCGATTTGCCCGGAAGAATTGAAGATATAATCGAAGCGGGTGTGTATCTCACGCAGGGTTTCGGGAGAACCGTAAAGCGGAATATGCTTTTTGTAACTTAAGGGGCGAAGGTCATCGATTCCGTGTAAATGGTCGGCGTGGGCATGGGTGTAGAGGACGGCGTCGATGGAGGAGACTTTCTCCCGCAGCGCCTGGGTCCTGAAATCCGTGGCGGTGTCTATCAGAATCGTACGGCCCTGTTCTTCCACAAGCAGGGAAGACCGGGTGCGTTTGTTTTTTCTGTCTTTTGACCGGCACACAGGACAGCCGCAGCCCAGAGCCGGTACGCCGTGAGAAGTGCCTGTTCCCAAAAAGGTCAGCCGCATACTAAATCTGCGGCTGCTCCGCGGGCGCGGAGATCTGCGGCCTGGAGTTCATTTTGTAAAGCGCCCGGGATATTTCAAAGGAATGGTCGCCGACATGTTCTATGTGGCGAAGAATGTCGATGTAGAGTATTTCCGTTTTGACATGCGTGTCGCCGGTTTTCAGGCGCTTCTTCGCGGCTTTGCGCAGAATGTCCCTGCTCCTGTCAATGGCGTTTTCCAGAGCCTCGGCCTCGATAAACTGGCCGGCGGAAAGCCGCGCGCCCAGATGCTCCCTGTTAAAAGCCAGAAATTTCTTTACCATATCCGCGTAGCCGCTGATTTCTTCCATTCCCCGTTTATCGAAGTCGATTTTCTTTTCAGCCTTCAGGCCGGCGCAGGATAGGAGTTTGCGGCAGCTTTCGCCTATGCTCGCGCTTTCATTGCAGATGCGGATAAGCTGGGTTATCCTCTCCAGGCTTCTTGATGAAATATTCTCCCGCGAACACTGAACAAGAAACTGGGATATTTCCTCATGCATGAGACCCAGGAGGGCTTCCCTGCTGTCCACGGTTTCAATGAGCCTGAGCGTTTCTTTCGGGGGCCTCAGAACAGCCCCGGAGGCGGCGCCGAAAGTAAGCTCCAGAAGTTCCGCCATTTTTTTGATTTCAATTTCCGCTTTTAGCAGATTGATCTCCGGGGACTGGCGCAGGCCGCTGGCGGTGTAAACAAGCCTGTAGCGCTGCTCCTCTTCGTGTTTCCGGGGTTTTACAAGAAAGCTGACCAGCCGGGAAAAGGGGCGGATGAAAGGCAGAAACAGCGCCGTGTTGATAAGGTTGAACATCGTATGAAAAAGGGCGAGCCGCGCGGCGATAATAGTCAGGTCTCCCGGAACATCGGGAATCATCGCCGCTATAAGCCCGGTGAAGGGGTGGAACGCCGCCGCCATCCAGATTACCCCTATAACATTGAAAAGGGTATGAGCCCTGGCGGCGCGCCGGGCGTTGACGTTCGCGTTCAGGGACGCGAGATACGCGGTTATGGTGGTGCCGATATTTTCTCCCAGAACAAGACACGCGGCGGCGCTGAAATCTATCCAGCCGGAATAGGCCATTGTGAGGGTTATTGCCATTGTCGCGCTGGAAGACTGAATAATAATGGTAACGATTGTTCCCGCGGCGACAAAAACGAGAAAACCCGCGAAACCCCGGCCGGAAAAGCGCCGTAAAAACTCAAGTACCTGGGGATTGCTCCTGATATCGGGAACAGAATCCTTGAGCAGGGCAAGACCGAGGAAGAGAAGCCCGAAGCCGAGTATAGCCTCGCCAAGGTTTTCTTTTTTCCACTTTGATACAAAAATAAGGGGAGCTCCCACCGCTACGGCGGGCAGGGCGAAGGCGGAAATGTCCAGCTTGAAACCCACAATGGCGACAATCCAGCCTGTTACCGTTGTTCCAATGTTGGCGCCAAGAATGACGCCTATGGCCTGGGTCAGGTTAAAGAGTCCGGCGCTGACAAGGCTTACAACCATAACCGTTGTGGCGGATGATGACTGGATGACGCTTGTAACAAGAAATCCGGTAAGTACAGCGGTGAACCGGCTCTTTGTCATAAAATCAAGGGCTGTCTTCATCCTGGCGCCGGCGGTTTTCTGGATACCCTCGCTCATCATTTTCATTCCGTACAGGAAAATGCCGAGAGCGCCCAGAATTTGCAGTATTTTTACAATCATCAGTAGCGAATATACTATGAATCAGGGGTTATGAAAAGCCGGCCGCAACTTCTCCCGCCGATGCGGGGAGGCGCTTACACGGAAATGTGCGGGCGGGACATAAGCGGGACGGCCCGCGCGGGGCTCGGGCGTTACATTCGTGCGATTTGTTTTATCACGGATAGCGCGCTGGTGGCTTTTACCGCAATTTCCGGCCGCAACTTCTCCCGCCGATGCGGGAGAAGTTGCGTAACACTTGTCATTTTCCCTGCGCTTGATGTAAACTTCATATATTGAGATTTTACGCAAGGAGAGTCCGTATGGAAATTTCCGTATTGCAGACGGCGCGTTACGCGTACAAACCAAAACTGCCGCCGGCGTTTTTAAAGCCGGTTGCCGCGATACAGACGAGTCTGGGAAAGCCGACCGAGTCGGCCGGTGATCAGGAGGAACTGAAGAGGATTTTTCCCCTTACTTATGGCAAGCCCATTGCGGGTTTTCGGGCGGGTAAAAACCCTGAGGCGTTGAAAAAAATTAATGTGGGCGTTATTTTGTCCGGCGGACAGGCGCCGGGGGGGCATAATGTGATTGCGGGGCTGCTTGACGGAATCAAGAAGGGCAATCCGGGTTCCAAACTTTTCGGGTTTCTCGGCGGTCCTTCGGGGCTGCTGAAAAACGCGGCGCTGGAGATTACGCCCAGGCTGATAGACCAGTACAGGAATACCGGCGGTTTTGATATTATCGGTTCGGGACGCGCGAAGATAGAAACCCCGGATCAGTTCGCCCTGGCTTTGAAGAACGCGCGGGACATGGACCTGCGGGCGCTGGTTATTATAGGCGGCGATGATTCGAATACCAACGCCGCTCTTCTGGCGGAATATTTTGCTTCGCGGGGTTCGGATATTCAGGTTATCGGCGTTCCCAAGACCATAGACGGAGACCTGAAAAACGAGTATATCGAGACATCTTTTGGTTTTGATACGGCCGTCAAGACCTATTCGGAGCTTATCGGCAATATCGCACGCGACGCCAATTCCGCGAGAAAATACTGGCACTTCATCAAGCTGATGGGCCTGGCGGCAAGTCATATTTGCCTTGAGTGCGCTTTGCAGACTCAGCCGAATGTGGCTCTTATTTCGGAAGAAGTAGAAGAGAAGAAACAGACTCTTGCCCGTATTGTTGAGAATATCTGCGATGTCATTGCCCTGCGCGCCTCGCGGGGGCTCGACTTTGGAATAGTCCTGGTTCCTGAGGGGCTTGTGGAGTTCATTCCTGAAATGAAGAAACTTATTTCCGCCTTAAGCGATCTTCTGGCCCACCAGGCTTCGACTTTTGCGGTTCTTCCTTCGCTGGATGACCAGATCCGTTTTGTGACCGAAAATCTGGAGCCGGAATCCCGCGAGGTGTTCTCCGGCCTGCCCCACGGCATCAAGCGCCAGCTTCTTATGGACCGCGACCCCCACGGCAATGTTCAGGTGTCCCGCATAGAGACCGAGCAGCTTTTGACGGCAATGACCGAGGCAAAAATAAAGGAGATGAAAGACTCAGGCGCGTTCAAGGGAACATACACTACTTTGAGTCACTTTCTTGGCTACGAGGGCCGCAGCGCTTTTCCTTCCAACTTTGACGCGGACTACTGCTACAGCCTGGGTTATACGGCCTTTCTGCTTATCGCGGGCGGTCTTACCGGTTACATTTCCGCGGTGCGCAACCTGGCGCATCCCGCGAAAGACTGGACGCCGGGGGGTATTCCTTTGACCATGATGATGAATCTTGAGCAGCGGCACGGCAGCAAAAAGCCTGTTATCAAAAAGGCTCTGGTAGATTTGAAGGGCAGGCCGTTCAAGGCTTTTGCGGCCAAACGTGAGAAGTGGGCGCGGGAGACCTTGTACCTGTATCCCGGCGCTATTCAGTATTACGGCCCCGCAGCGGTGGCCGATCAGCCGACAAAGACCATTATTCTTGAAAGGGGATCGGTAAAGGCTCCGCAGGCGGCCGCGGCGAAGAAATCCGCGGTAAAAGTAAAACCGGCAAAAGAAAAGAAACCGGCCGCAGGGGGCTCCGCGGCGGGAAAGGGGTCAAAGAAAGCCGCGGCAAAAAAAGCAAAGTAAGAACTTTTCGCTGCGCCGCCGGCGGCGCGCACAACGCGAAAAGCAAAACGGGGGACTATGGACAGGCCGGTTAAAAGATACTCTGTGCGGGACATGGTAATTCTGATTACCGCGGTCTGTTTCATTGTCCTGCTTATTCTTTTTGCCTCGATTTTTTTCCCGGCCATGTTCGGGATGATTCGCATGGCCGAAAACAGCATTCTTGCGGATCTGCAAACCGTTGTTACGGAAAACATAGCGGAAAGAAAGGCGTCCATCCGTCATATAACCCTGGCTTATGCCAACTGGGATCAAAGCGTTTCCTTCGTACAGGGGCGCAACGCCGGCTATATTGAAGAGAACTGGCCAAGCGGCGTTATTGCCCATGAATACAATCTGAATCTTACCGCTTTTGCCGATTCCGGCGGGACAGTGGTTTATAAGGAGTTTCTTGCCTACTTAAACCCTGATCATCAGATGATGGGCCAGCCGCCCGGCTTCGCGCAGCTTGTCTCCCGTTTGTATGAAAAAGTTCTTCGCCGGTATGACAAAAATTCTGAGGATTTTAACGGCCTGGCCGCCGAAGAGATTTTGTTTCTTGGGGATAAACCCTATTACATCTGCGCCGCGCCTGTTGCCGTCTACAACGAAAGCGACTCGCCTTTCGGCATTTTTGTAACAGGCGTTCTTTTAACCAACGAATACCTGCGGACCATAATTCATTTTCCCCGGACTACCTTTACGCTTTTAAACAGCCTGGATTCCGCGCTGCAGGTTCCGAACAGTATAGACCGTTCCAGCAGCCGGATAATATCGCTGAACATTCCTATAGAAAATCCCGGCTCGGGGAACCTTATATTGCGGGCCACACGGGAACGCAGCAATTCCCGCAGCGGCCGGCGGGTTGTCATTCTGACCTCCATAGGCCTGTGCGCCGCCATGGGCGGGATATTCGTCATCTTAAGTTTTTTCTTTCACCGAGGCGTCCTGCGGCCTATCCTCCTTTTAAATCGCGAGGTTGCCTGCATAAAGGGTACCGAAGCGTTACAAATGAGGGGCTACGGCAGGCAGATCGAAATTTATTCCCTGGCAGCCGCGATAAACGACATGCTCCGGCATCTTACCGACAGGGAAGAAGCGGAGGCCCGGCTTCTGCGCCACATCGAGCAGCAGGAGCTTATGCGGGAGCTTTCGCAAATCTTTGCCTCGGGCGGTTCTACCCGGACGAATATAGAAAACTCCCTTGCCATGGTCGGCGGTTTTCTCAAGGCGGACAGGGTTATTATCGCGCACATCAAGCCGGAAAAACAGCGGGTGGAATATCCCTATGTGTGGCACAGCGGGGCGCCGGTCTGCGGCAGGATTGAACCAGCCATGCTCAATCCTGATGATCCCCTGTACAGGGAGCTTTCAGAGGGAGCGAGAGCCTGCGTTGCCGTTGATGACACCGCGGATGCGCGCTACAGCATTTCCCGCATAGACGCCAGGGTGAAGGCTTTTGTATCGGTTCCCATCCACGTATCGGGGACGCTCTGGGGGATTCTGACCATTGAGGTCTTCGGCGTCCCGCGGCATTGGAGCGAAAGCAACATCCAGCTTATCGGCCTGATACAGAACGAGCTGTCAAACGATATTGCGAAAAGCATCATCAAGGATAATCTTATCAGAACTTCCTCAATTGTGGAGGGAACTCCCCGGTTTGTGATATTTATGAACGCGGGCGGCCTCATAGAATATGTCAACGCCGCGCTCATCCGAGAGACAGGCTATTCGGAAGAAGAATATCTGGGGGAGACTCTGGCTGTTTTGGCCGCCCCGGAAGATATGCTTCGCATAAACGAGGCGTACCTTCCCCAGGTCATACAGGACGGTAAATCCAATTTCACCATGACGGCCGTCCTCAAAAATGGAGAAAAGCGCATTCTGTCGGTTACGGCCTTTTCCCTCACCCTGCAAAACGGCGAGACCGCCATAGCCCTGACCGCGAACGATGTTACCGGGTTATACGCGCTGCAAGAGCAGCTTATCGCGGCAAAGGAGCTCGCGGAATATTACAACAGGGCGAAGAGTACCTTTATCAGCCGCATGAGCCACGAAATGCGTACGCCCATGAACGCCATTATCGGCATGGCGGGGATAGGGCAGTCTGAGGCCGGCGCGGAGAATAAAAACCGCTGTCTGGGGAAAATTGACCAGTCCGCCCGTGATCTTCTGGATATTATCAACAACATGCTCGACATGGTTAAGTTTGAACACAAGACCTACGAGCTGTCCTTTCAGGATTTTGAACTGCCCGCCGCGGTTCAGGCTGTGGCCGCCCTGTTTACGGCCCGTATCAGGGAAAAGAAACAGCGCTTTAGCGTGGATATAGCGCAGGATCTGCCCCGCGTGATCCTCTCTGACCAGAACTCGCTCAAGCATGCGCTTGTAAACATTCTGGGAAACGCGGTGAAGTTTACCCCGGAAGGCGGCCTCATCAGGCTGTCGGCCGGCGTGGCCGGAAAAGAGGGCGATACGGTTATTCTGCGCTTCGCGGTAAGCGATACGGGCATAGGCATTCAGAAAGAGCACCTCGCGCATCTGGGGGAAGCCTTTGAGCAGCAGGACAGCGGTATAACCCGCCGCTACGGGGGCGTGGGTCTGGGCCTGGCTATATCCAAAAATATTATCGCGATGATGGGCGGCGGTCTACAGGTTGAATCCGAACCCGGCAAGGGGTCTGTTTTTACCTTTACGGTCAGGGCCGGCCTAAGCGCGTCCGCGGAACCAAGCGCCGGTGAGGAGGGGCCGCCGGACGCGGCGCAGGCCGGGGCTTTCGATGAGCCCTTCGCGGATCGCCGCTTTCTTTTGACGGATGATATTGAACTGAACCGCGAGATTGTCCTTGCCCTGCTGTCCGGAACGGGGGCTATCATAGACTGCGCGGTAGACGGAAGGGACGCGCTGGAGAAGTTTACCGGCAATGCCGGGGGCTACGACCTTCTGCTCATGGATCTGCACATGCCCGGCATGGACGGCTTTGAAGCGGCGCGGCAAATCCGCGCCTGCGGCCTGAGCGGCGCGCGGTCCGTACCCATCATTGCTGTTACAGCCGATACGGGAGGCGAGGTCGTTACCAGATGCCTGGCCGCAGGCATGAACGCCCACATCGGCAAACCCGTAGACTTTGATGAGCTTATGCAGACGATTACGCGGTATCTTAATCCGCTTTCTGGCGATATGTCGCAAGGAAATCCCCCAGGCGGTTCAGCGCGTCTTTGAGCATATCCACATCGGGCAGAAAAACAACGCGGAAGTGATCCGGCCGGGACCAGTTAAAGCCTGTACCCTGTACCAGAAGCATCTTTTTTTCCAGGAGTAAATCATAGACGAACTTTTGGTCATCGGTGATATTAAACCGGGCGGCCTCAAATTTGGGAAAACAATACAAGGCCCCCTGCGGCTTTACCGCCGTGAGGCCGGGTATCTCGCAGAGCAGCCTGTGGCAAATATCCCGCTGCTCCCTCAGCCTGCCTCCGGGAAGAACAAGGTCATTGATGCTCTGGTAACCGCCCAGAGCGGTTTGAATGGCAAACTGCGTGGGCACATTGGCGCACAGGCGCATATTCGCCAGCATGTCCAGCCCCTCGCGGTAGTCCTTCGCCAGGCTCTTTTTCCCGCTTAAAACCATCCAGCCGCCGCGGAATCCGGCTACCCTGTAAGCCTTTGAAAGCCCGTTCATGGTAACACAGAACACATCATCGGCCAGGGACGCTATGGAGGTATGGGTAAGGCCGTCGTAGAGTATTTTGTCATAAATCTCATCGGCAAAAATGATGAGATTATGGGACGCCGCTATATCATAAATCTTTTGCAGAACATCAGGAGGGTACACAGCCCCCGTGGGATTATTGGGGTTAATGACAACCACTCCCATGGTGCGGCTTGTAATCTTTGCCTCAAGATCCTTCAGATCGGGAATCCAGTTCTGCTCCTCGTCGCAGATGTAATGCACGGCCCTGCCGCCTGCAAGGTTCACCGCCGCCGTCCACAGGGGATAATCGGGGGCGGGAACAAGTATCTCCTCGTCGCTGTTCAAAAGCCCCTGCATGGTAATCATGATTAGTTCGCTCACGCCGTTGCCTATGTAAATATCCCCGGTATCGACGCCGTGTATCATCTTCTGCTGGCAGTATTGCATGATGGCCTTCCGCGCGGGGAAAAGCCCCTTCGAGTCGCAGTAGCCCTGCGCGTGCGGAAGATTCACAATAACATCATGAAGGATTTCATCCGGGGCGGTAAAGCCGAAAGGCGCGGGATTGCCTATATTGAGTTTGAGAATCTGAAAGCCTTCCTCTTCCATCCTCTTGGCCTGTTCAAGAACCGGTCCGCGTATATCGTAGCAGACATTATCCAGCTTGTGGGACTTTTTAAACTCTCTCATAACTATTTACTCCTCATTTTCAAAAAGCCATTTTTCCGCGTCATCCAGCAGTTTGGAAAGAATAAGCACAACAAGGTCATTGCGTGACTGCTGCGAAATCTTTTGCCAGGCGGAGCGTGTATATTTTCGCCTCAGGGTATCGCAAACGCCGGTTGTCAGTTTTTTAATATCACCCCGCGTGCCGGCGTGGCTGTCCAAAAGGTACGCGGTCAAAAGAAGCAAAACAGGGTCTTTCGTTTTTTCCGTCAGGGCGGCAAGCTCCGCCACCGCTTTTTCGCTGTT
The DNA here is from genome assembly GCA_031274005.1 of Spirochaetales bacterium. Taxonomy (GTDB): domain Bacteria; phylum Spirochaetota; class Spirochaetia; order DTKZ01; family DTKZ01; genus JAISAF01. The sequence continues at coordinate 3,626 of JAISQU010000103.1, read as the reverse complement.
GTTCCCGGCGCCTTCCTTCATCCGCGCAAAGGCGAGATTCCAGCGCAGCCAGCCTTTTTTCCGCGTCTTCGGATTCGCCACGGCCTTCGCGAAGTAAGCCTCCGGCGCGGCGGAGTCCTCCTGCAGTATATACGGGATGCCAAGTTCAAGAGCGAAAAACGCGGAAAACCGGGAATTCTTCTGCTCAAGATAGCGCGAGAGTTTTTCCAGCCCCGCGGTATCCGCCAAAACAATGCAGGTATTGATAAGGATGCGTACAGTCTGCCGGGAGGCCTTGTTTTTTTCGTATATACACTGTTCCAGATACCGGCGGACCTCCTTCCAGTCTTCTTTTTCAATTAATGAAAACAGCTTCCAATTATGCAAAAAATATGCGTTCAAGACCAGAAAAGCGATAACGAAAACCGCGGCAAGATACCAGTTTGCCGTCCAGAATACCTTGACATAGTCCCACCCAAGCATGAAGAATGGCATGAATAGGATACAGACAAAAGATACAACAAGAAGTATATTGAAAAAGATAAAAATTGTTTTAAATTTCAAGGACATCTCCCTATAATATATAGTAGGGTGAGTGTACAGAAAATGAAAATAGGGGTCAACGGGCTATAAAGATGAATCAAATAAATGTAACGGATCTTGCGGCAAGCACGTACTATGCGGCGCCGGTATGGCTGGACGAAAAATACATACTTTTGTCACAGAATATTCCCGTAACAGAGGCTCTTATAAAGAGGCTCCGGAAATGGAATTACGGGGGCGTCTGTACGGAAGGCTCGACGGACGCGCAGACCTTCAGCGATCTGGAATCGGGCGCTTCTGAAAGCAGCGCCGTCACCCTGACGCAGAATCTGAAAGAGCAGGAAAACATCAAGGATGTCTCGCTTTTCTACAAAGACATGCTGGACTTTACCGAAAAAAGGTTTACCGATTTTGTCACAAAAAACGATCTTTCCATAAAGCTCATCAGCGATAAAGTCAAGGAAACCATTGAAAAAGTAAAGACCCGTAAAAACTACATCCTGCGCGTCGCCGACATGCAGGCCCAGGAAAAAAGTTATATAGTCGCCCATTCGGTAAAAACGACCATACTGTGCTGCGCGGTGGGCTCGCAGCTTAAACTGCCGCCGCATAAACTTATTGAACTGGGCGTCGCCGCCCTGCTTCACGAAATCGGAATGATCCGCCTGCCGCCGCAGCTGTATATGTCGGACAAGGTTTTCAGCCCGGAAGAAAAACGGGCCATCACCGCCCATACTGTTTTGGGTTTCAAAATACTCAAGCAGTTTGCCTTTCCCATGCCCGTATGCCTTGCGGTTCTTGAGCATCATGAGCACCCGGACGGTACAGGGTACCCGCGGGGAATTACCGACGAGCGAATTTCCCTCGCGGCAAAAATTATCGGTTTGTGCAGCGCCTACGCGGCCCTTGTTTCCAAACGGCCCTACCGCTCCGGACGGGAAGGACACTCGGTTCTTGTGGATCTTCTGAAGGGCAGGGGAAAGCAATACGACGAGGCCGTTCTCAAGGCCCTGATTTTCTGTTTATCCCTGTACCCTGTGGGCAGTTATGTACTGCTTGCCAACGGCACAAAGGGGCTGGTCGTAGCGCCGAATATGGAAAATCCCAGGGCCCCCATGGTAAAGGTTATTTTATCTCCCAGCGGGACAAGGCTTCCGGACCCCTACATCGTAAAAAGCGACGAAGCTGAAAGCCTCATCAAGCGGCCCCTCACCAAAGAAGAAATTGTCCGTATTGATCCCAAGGCCGCGGCAAACCAGGAATGACGGCCTGTCCATACAAAGCTGCAAAGGAGTCTCCATGACCACTGTGCGTATACGCATGCCTTCCGGTGAAGTAGAAACCGTCCCCTACGGAACACCCGTATCGCGGTTTACCGGCGAGCTGTCCAAACAGGATGAGCAAAACACGCAGGCGCCCGTCATAGCGGCCCTCATCGACAATGAGCTTGTAAGCCTGACCTATAAGCTCAAGTTTAACGCGTCTTTCGCGCCCGTGCGGCTTGACAGCCCCCTGGGAATAGCTGCATACAAAAGGTCTCTCTGCTTTCTGCTTACCATAGCGGCCCGCGAAGTTTTTCCCGAGCGGACTCTGGTCATCGGGCATTCCCTGGGCGACGGATATTTTTACAGCTTTACGGACCTTGAAAAGGTGAGCGACGCCGACCTTGCCCTGCTTGAGGCGCGCATGCGGGACCTGGCCGCCCGCAACCTTCCCATAGAGCGGACGGTAATTTCCTATACCGAAGCGCGGGAGTATTTTGAGTTTCACGGGCAGGCGGCTACGGCCCTGCTCCTGGAGTTCCGCAACGAAAATAAAATCGCGGTAACACGCTGCGGCGAATTCATGGACCTGGCCCACAGCCCCCTTGTTCCGTTTACCGGAGTCCTTGACGTTTTTCAGTTGTACCGTTATGGGACGGGCTTTGTTCTGCGCTTTCCCGAAAAACCCGGCGCGGACCGCGGGGACGACGGGGCGCGGTTTGCGCCCTTTCAGGGCAGTTCCCAGCTTTACTCCGTTTATCACGAATACAAAAATTGGGGAAAAGTTTTGGGCGTGGCCTCGGTGGGACAACTGAACAGGATAAGCGCGGGCAAAGGCGTCAAGGACTTTATCTATGTGGCCGAAGCCCTGCACAACAAAAAAATCGCCCGCATAGCGGACAGCATTTACGAACGCGGAAAAAGCGTAAAAGTTATTCTTATTGCCGGGCCTTCCTCATCGGGCAAAACGACCTTCACCAAAAAGCTCGCCATAGAGCTGACCGTCCACGGGTACACGCCGGTTATGCTCTCTCTTGATGACTACTTTGTTCCCCGTGAGCAAACGCCCCGCGACGCGGACGGCAATTACGACTTTGAAGTCCTTGAGGCCATTGATGTGGAACTTCTGAACCAGCACCTCCTGCGCCTGTTTCAGGGCGAGGAAGTACAGATACCCGTTTTCGACTTCAAAACAGGCGGCCGCAGGGAATCAGGAAAAAAACTCATTCTTCCCGAGAACGGCATCCTTCTTATAGAGGGAATCCACGGCCTTAACGACAGGCTCACCCCCCGCGTTCCGGCGGCTTCAAAGTTCAAAGTCTACGTAAGCGCCCTGACGCAGCTCAACCTCGATGAGCACAACAGGGTGTCCACCACCATCAACAGACTCATCCGCCGCATGGTACGCGACCATCAGTTCCGGGGACACTCCGCCCTGAGAACTCTGACCATGTGGCCCTCGGTGCGCAGGGGCGAAGACAAAAACATCTTTCCTTTTCAGGATTCCGCCGACGCCTGTTTTAACTCCGCCCTTGACTACGAACTGGGCGTCCTGAAATCCATAGCGGAACCCCTCCTGCATACCGTAAAACCCGGCGCCGAGCCCTACCACGAAGCCCTGAGACTGTTATCCTTTCTGGAATATTTTATCCCCATTCCCGTCAAATACGTCCCCCCCGCGTCACTCTTGCGTGAGTTTGTAGGAGACTCAGACTTCAAATACTAAGAGCCTGTTCAAAATCTCCTTATAATTCGGAATTTGGGCGCATTTGCGGCGTAAAACGCCGCAAACCGGGCTTTTCGCTCCAATCTTTTGGCAGACCAAAAGGATTTCCGCTTCAA
>JAISQU010000047.1 GCA_031274005.1 Spirochaetales bacterium | reverse complement strand
TTCCCCATGTTTTTGAAATGTTTTACCGGGGAACATCTTCCCGCCGGGAACAGGGTATGGGCATGGGGCTTGCGGTGGTAAAATGGGCGGTTAATTCCCATGGTTGGTCAATTACGGTGAGTTCAGGGAAAGAAGGGACTAATTTTTGCATTACTATTCCTGTGTAGACTGATTTTCATGCCTCCCTTCTAACTCCCCGTTCCTTGCCGGATTACGATTTACGGTTTAGAATGGTTTGGAAAATTGAGAAAATAGAAACAAGGGGGAAAAGATGCCTGATGTACTGAGTTCTCTTGATACGGTTTTGCTTATGGGGCCGGGACCGTCGACCATCTCCGCGGAGGTATACGCGGCAATGGCGAAGCCCACTCTGGGTCACATGGACCCGCAGTTTTTCAGCCTGATGGACGGCATACAGGAAAGCCTGCGAAAGGTCATGGAGACGGCAAACGCGGCGACGATAACGATTTCCGCGACAGGAAGCTCCGGCATGGAGACTGTGATGGTGAACCTTGTCGAAGAAGGCGAACCCATGCTCATCGTTGTCAACGGATATTTTGCCGCCCGCATGGCGGAGGTGGCCGGACGCCTTGGCGCGGCGCTCGACATCATTGAGTTTCCTTACGGGAAGCCGGTGGATGTGGATGAGGTTGCGAAAAAAATTAAATCGAAAGCCTACACGCTCATCGGCATGGTGCATGGCGAAACATCAACAGGAGTACTCAATCCCATCGACAAGATCGGGGCTCTTGCCAAAGAGGCGGGCGCGTATTTCATCGTGGATGCGGTAACCAGCCTGGGCGGCGTTCGGCTTCTTCCCGACGCCTGGGGCATAGACGCCCTGTACAGCTGCAGCCAGAAGTGCATAGGCTGCCCTTCGGGACTGTCGCCGGTAACGTTTTCCGACAGGGCCATGCAAAAGATTTTCGCGCGGAAGAAAAAGGTTCCCAACTTTTACCTGGATATGAGCCTGCTGATGAAATACTGGAGCGGTTCGCCGCGGGCCTATCATCATACGGCGCCCGCGAATATGTACTACGGCCTGTACAAGGCCCTCGCTCTTATTCTTGAAGAAGGTCCGGAAAAAGTTCATGAGCGCCACGCTCAGGCGCATCAGTACCTTGCCGCCGAACTGGAGAAAATCGGGCTTTTCCTGCTTGTGGACGAGCCTCACCGTCTGCCCATGCTCAATACGATTGTGATTCCCGCCGGCGTGGATGACGCGGCCGTGCGCAGAGAACTGCGCTCAGCGTATAAAATCGAAATCGGTTCGGGGCTGGGCAGTCTTGCGGGAAAAATCTGGAGAATAGGACTCATGGGCTATACGGCAAAAAAAGAAAACGTCGATATACTGACCGGGGCTCTGAAGAAAATTCTTAAACGCTGAAAAAGGGTAAACGCGTGCAGCTCATATTTGAAAACGATTCGCTTATCGCGGTAAACAAGACGGAGTATATTCCGGTGGCGGCCGGCGTCCGCGGGGGCGATAGTCTGCAAAAACGGGTGGAGGAATTTCTTGCCGCGCGGCGGGAATCTGAAGAGGCCGGCGGCGCGGCGGGGCAAAAAGCGTTCGCGGGGCTTGTTCACAGGATAGACCAGCCGGTAACGGGCGTTGTACTTTTCGCAAAAACACCCGCCGCCCTTGCGCGGCTAAACGCGGTTTTTCAGTCGGGGGATGTACAAAAACTCTACTGGGCGGCCGCCGACGCCCCTCCGGCCGGACAGACGCGCGGCGAAACCGTATCCCCTGATTCCGGCGGCGCGGGGAAAGCGGAGGATTCCTTTCGGCTGCTTGAGCATTATCTGGTATTTAACAGCGGGCAGAACAAGTCCCGCGCGTTTGACCGGCCATGCGCTAAAGGCGGAAAAAGGGCTTTGCTCCGCTACAGGATAGCGGGAAAGTCCGACCGCTATGTTTTTCTTGAAATCCAGCTTCTTACAGGCAGACCCCACCAGATACGGGCGCAGCTTGCGGCTACGGGCTGCCACATAAAGGGGGACCTGAAATACGGCGCGGCGCGCTCAAACCCCGGCGGCGGCATACACCTGCACGCGCGCCGTATATCCTTTCGCGACCCCGAAACCAAAAATCTGATTGACATTACCTGCCCGCCGCCGGAGGACACACTGTGGGCCTTGTTCCCCCGGTGAAAATTGCACTAATCCCCGTGACTCCCCTCTTCCGCCGTGGTATAGTTTTTTATGCAGAGAGAACCCTTCGGGCGGCTTGACAGCCTGCCTGCCCTGCGTACAAATATCCTCCCCTTTTGCCGCCTGAAAGCGGGGGAAATCTGGCGCGATCCCCTGAAGGGACACAGGGTCGGCGCGCTGGACGCCGGCAAGGCGGAAGATGTGCGCGCCCTGATGAAGAGCGCGGACAAAGACAGTCAGGAATATTCTCAACTGGGCATTCACGACCCGCCGTACAACATTACCGTCGGCGGCAAAAAAACCCGCGCCCTCTTTCAAACAGATACTGCCGGCTACACGACGTTTTCCCGCGCATGGGTATCGGCCGCCCTTTCCGCTCTTGATACAAACGCCGCGCTGTATATCTGGCTGGGCGCGGATCAAAACGCGGGTTTTCAACCCCTGCCGGAGTTCATGTTTCTTATGCGGGAATTTCCCGAACTCCAGTCGCGCAGTCTCATTACCCTGCGCAACCAGCGCGGCTATGGCACACAGAAAAACTGGATGGCCGTACGGCAGGAGCTTTTGTACTACGCCAGGGGGAATCCGCCTTTTCAGGTTGTCTACACGGACATACCCAAAACCCTGAAAGGCTACTACAAGGAAGCCGGCGGCAGAAAAACTACCAACCAGGAACGCGGCAACGCCGATACCATCAGGCCCGGCAATGTCTGGGTGGACATTCAGCAGGTCTTCTACCGCAGGCAGGAAAATGTCCCCGGCGCTTACGCTCAGAAACCCCTGTCCGCCATTGAACGTGTCATCCGCGCCTCAAGCAAACCCGGCGATCTTGTTACCGATTTCTTTGCCCACTCGGGAACGACGCTCATCGCGGCGGAACGGCTGGGGCGTGTATGCCGCACAATGGACATAGACCCTGTTTTCGCGGAACTCACAATCCGCAGGCTTGAACACCTGCGCGCAACAGGAAAGACGGGCTGGCAAACCGAAAACCCCTTCCCTGAATTGAAGAATTATAAAGTTTGACCGCAGGGATAAGGCCGCCCGCTCCCCGGACTTTCTAAGAGCCTGTTCAGAATCTCCTTATAATTCGGAATTGAGGCGCATTTGCGGCGTAAAACGCCGCAAACCGGGCTTTTCGCTCCAATCTTTTGGCAGACCAAAAGGATTTCCGCTTCAATCCCTTGCGCGCCCGGGGGGGGGGCAAGATATTAAACAGGCTCTTAAGCGCGACAGGCTCATAGCCGCCGTTTGATTGGGAAAGGCATGGTTCATACCCCGGAGCTCTGCTCCGGAAAGTGAGTTGGCCTACCACAAAATGGAAAGGCTCTTAAATTTACGGGTTATGAACCATGCCTATACAATAAAT
>JAISQU010000046.1 GCA_031274005.1 Spirochaetales bacterium | reverse complement strand
GGAAATCTGCGGGCAGGTCATAACCGGAACGGCAATTGCTGCGCAATTGCGTTGTATCCATGAGCTTTGGTGACAAGCCCGAAGTGTACTGGTGGCTTTCACCGCAATTTCCGGTCGGGACTTTTTCTCCGCGCGAAGCGCGGAGAAAAAGTCCCTTGACAGCAGAGGGGTCTCGCATTAGCATGTAAAAACTCTGTTACTATTGTTAAAAACTGCTTTTTTGGAGGCGTCGGAATGAAACAAACTCTGCTTGTCCTCTTGGCGGGTATTTCTCTTTCTTTTTTATCCTGCGCGACAGCCGCTCCCGCGGTTTCCGAGGCTGCCGTTCCCACTCCTGCTCCCGCTGCGGTTCCCGCTCCCGTTCCTGAAGGTCCGGTGGAACTGGACGCCGCCATTGCGCGGATCGCGGAGCATTTCGCCGCGAATATTCCCCAAAAAGCCACCGTGGCCGTAACAGGCATTGACTCGGACTGGGTCGCCCTGTCGGACCATATTGCCGGGGAATTGCACAGCCGGCTTGAAGAGAGCCGCGGTTTTACCATAATAAAACGTGAGGATATTGTTATGCGCGAGCTGCTCGCCCAAAACGCGGCGGGCGTGAACAGCGATTTTGCGCACCGGATAGGCGATGCTCTCGCTCCGGATATAATTGTGTACGGAGAGGTGCGGCCGTATGAAAACGCTCACCGCCTTGTGATGTACGCGGCGGATGTTGAGACTCAAGAAACCCTCACACGCTCGGTCAATGTAAGGCTGCCGCGCCAGTGGCGGGAGCCGCCAACGCTCGCGGACAGGATAGAGCGCGCCGCTCTGGATCTGGGGCGGCAGCTGTATATGCGGACGCCGGTAATCGCGGGCGGTATCTGTGTAACAGGAACAACGGCTTCGACAACGCTCTCGGATTATCTGCGGCCGCGCCTGATAGACGCCATGCAAAAAAGAAGCGGCCTGTTTCGGGTGCTGGACGAAAAAAGCGGGAATGTATCCGCCGGGGCGGAACTTGCGGCCGCCAGGGCGATAGCGGCCGGCGGCGGGGTGGCGCCTGTTCCGGCGCGGCTTGTGGGCGAGTTTCCCCCGCGGGGCGCCGGCGAACAGACGCCTGTTACGCTGAGCCTTGTCGCGCTTGCGGACGGCTCGGTTCTTGGGTCGGCGCTGCTGACGCTCTCCGCCGGGGAGATGAACGCCAACGGTCTTTCGGCCTTGCCGCCGAATACGACCCGCGAAAAGTTTGAGGCAAAACGCAAGGCTCTGGCGGAATTCAGCGGAGAGAACAACGCTTTTGTTCTGAAGGTAGAGCCGGATCAGACGATTTACCACGAGGGGGATTTTCTTTCCTTTTCAATTTACGCCGAAGAGGACTGCTACTTTCAGATTGTGTATTACGACGCGGAAGACAATGTGGGCCTGATGTTTCCCGTAAACGCGCGTGACTGGGAAAACAATTATATACGCGCGGGCCAGACGCGGAAAATTCCCGATTCCCCGCGCTATTTGCTCGCGCCGCCTTTTGGCCTGGAATACGTTATTGTGATGGCCTACCGGGCTCAGATTCAGGTAAAGGCCGAACGGCCGGGGCCTGTTACGCCGTCTGCGATTTTGCAGCAGTTGAATCTGAAAGGGCAGGTTGATCTTCAGAACCCCGACAATTACGGCAAAACCGTGACAAACGTGAAACCCGCGGCGGCGGCTTCTTTCAGTTATACGATTCTTGCGAAACGGTAAAAAGACTCTCAGGGGGAGGATGAGGTATGGCGGACGATTTTGGCGAAAAAACCGGACAGGAAGAAAACCCCGGCCGAAAAAAAAGGCCCGGCCTGAAAATCGCGGCGGCCTGTGTCTGCCTGCTTGCCGCCGCCGCTGTGTTTTATTCTACCGGCGCGGACAACGGGACGCAGCCTGCGCCGGTAACGGCGGCGCCGGAGATTCTTGAAGGCGTATCGCTGGCCGGCGTTACGGCGCTGGCGGTGAGCGCCGACGGAAAATATATGCTCAGCGGTTCGGCCTCGGGCCTGCTGCGGGTGTGGGATATATACGCGGGAAAGCAGCTTCAGGCATGGAAGGCGGGGGATGAGCCTGTGCGCGCCGCGGCTTTTTCCGAAGACGCGGGGCTTCTTGCCGCGGCTGCTGGCCAGGCGGTTCATGTGTGGGACCGCCGCGCGCGGACTGAGCTTTTTACGATAGAGGCGGGCGCGGCCCTTACCGCGCTGGAATACGGCGCGGGCGGTTCTCTCGCGGGGCTTCTTGAAAACGGCGAACTGCGGTTCTGGGACGCGGCCGGCAAAACCCTGCGCAGCGCCGCCGTGGCCGGGGCATCCGGAGGCGCCGCTGTTCTGGGCGCGGGCCGCCTTCTGTACGAGGACAAAGGCAGCGCCGCCCTTGTTGATACGGCAAGCGGCGGGGAAATACGGCGCTTTTCCTTTGACGGCGCCTCCGCGCTGGCGCTGAACGCGGGCGGCCTGAGCGCGGCGGCAGGCGGCGGGGCGGTCGGCGTGTGGGACGCATCAGGCGCGCCGGCGGGCGGCATAAAAAACACAAGGGCCGCCTCCTCCCTTGCCCTGAGCGCGGACGGAACAAAAGTCCTTTTGGGCGCGGATGACGGAACCGTATACATGATAGACATTGCCACAGGAGGGGAGATCGCGCGTTACGCCGGTTTCGGCGAAACAGAAGAAGACAATGAGTGGGTATGCATTACCGCCGCAGGGTATTATGTTACCTCTAAAAAAGGAAGCGCCCTTTTAACGGTACAGGCCGCGGGCGAAACTTTTACCATGGATCAGTTCCGCGAAGCCCTGCACAGGCCCGACCTTGTGGCAAAGGCGCTGCGCGGGGAAAAACCGGAGACCCCGCGGCAGGAAAGCGAAAAAGAGGAGTTAAAAGACGGCGTGAGCCTGGCCTCTCTCCTGCGGGAAGCGGATAAACTGCCCGTCATAGAAATTGTAGGCCCGGCGCAGCGGACAAGCAGCGGGGCTTCGGAAAAAGTGCAGGTACGAATAACAGACCGCGGCCAGGGCGCGGAAAGGGTCATGATCTATGACGAGGGGAATCTGTGTCACGGCCTTTTCAACCTGAGCGAAGTGATGACCGGCAGGCGCGAAGAGAAGGGGGGCGTTGTCTACGATGCGGCGCTGAGCCTGGACTTAAAGCCCGGGCGCAACCTTATTTCCGTTTCGGTATTCGGCGGGAGGGAACACGGAGCGCCTGAATCCAAAAAGGCAAAGATAGAAGTTACCACAAGCTGGCAGCCGCCCGCTCCTGTTGAAAGCAGGCCCACGCTGCATGTTTTTACCGCGGCTATTCAGAATTACGCCGGCGCGGGAGAAGACCTCAACAAGCTGAAATACACAAAAGCCGACGCGCAGGCTCTACAGGATGCTTTGGCCCGGCAGGGAACAACGGGAAAGCGCTACGCGAAGGTGGAACCCTACGAACTGTATGACGCTGATGTTACCAAAGAAGGGCTTGCCCGCAAGTTTGACGAGGTAAAGCCGCTTGTGAACGAAAACGATACCTTTGTGTTTTTCTTTTCGGGCCACGGCGATGTGGATGTGTACAAGGACTTTTACTTTCTGCCGGCAGACGCGGAGGGCTGGACCATTGCGGCTGAAAGAAACATCCTGAAACAAGACCTTTTGGGAAACCTCTTAAAGATAAAGGCCCGGAACATATTTGTGATGCTGGACACCTGCCATGCCGGGGCGCTTGAGGACACAACCAGCGCCATTGACCGTGCCTGGGGAGACCTTGCGCAAAAGGTGAACCTTGCCATATTGATGGCCGCGGCGGGAAACCAGTACGCGATTGAGTCGCCGGAAGACGAACAGGGGGTTCTTACCTGGACCGTCCTGCAAGGTCTAAAGGGTAACGCGCCGCGGCGTGAGGAGCGGTATGTTGCCGTGACCGAAATGCTTGAGTATGTCAGACGCCAGGCGCCCATAAAAGCCGGGCAGGTTGTGGCGCAGGCCGTCAGCGTGGCGGTGCGGGGTCAGGTTGACCTGTCAAGCTATGTGCAGGAGCCGGTACCCAAACTGCCGGAAAAAAACTTTGACCTTTTTGACCTGAAGTGGCGGCCCGCGAAGGTAACGGTAAAGGCCGAAACCGCGGGCGAGCTTACCGTAAAAGGGCCGGGGCCTGAACAGAGGCATACGCTTGCGGCCAAAAGACCCGTAACCCTTACCCTGCGGGAAGACGGCTACGAGTTTACCATGCGCTACCGGGCCGAAGTTGCGCCCGAAACCATCAGCAGAGAAATTTATAACGAAACCGAAGAAACCATCGCCTTTACCGGCGTCCCCGAGGTAAAAAGGCCCATTACCCCGCCGGAGGGCTTTGTGTATGTGAGCCCCGGCGCTTTTACCATGGGCAGTCCCGTTTCCGAAGAAGGCCGCAGCGACAACGAGGTTCAGCACAGGGTAAACGTGAGCGGCTTTTTTATGGGCAAGTACGAGGTAACCCAAAGGGAATACGCGGCCCTTATGCGGGCGAATCCCAGCGGTTTTCGCGGCGATAATAAACCCGTCGAAAAGGTGAGCTGGCTTGACGCGGTACGCTACTGCAACGAGCGCAGCCGGCGTGAGGGCCTTGCGCCCGCCTATACGGTAAACGGCAGCGCCGTTACATGGAACCGCGCCGCGAACGGCTACCGCCTGCCCACGGAAGCCGAGTGGGAATACGCCTGCCGCGCGGGCGGCGCCGGCCCCTTCAGCGTGTCGCGGGCCAACTTTAACAAAAACTCGCGCCGCGGCGGGGCCGAAACGAATACTGTGGGCAGCGCAGACCCCAACCGCTGGGGCCTCTACGATACGCACGGCAACGTATGGGAATGGTGCTGGGACTGGTTCGGAAATTACCGGACCGGCGACCAAACCGACCCCACGGGTCCGGCTTCAGGCGCAACGCGGGTGACGCGCGGAGGTTGTTATTATTCGGCAAACGCGCAGCTTCGCGCGGCGCACAGGGGATCTTCCCTGCCGGAACACACAGACGTCAGCCTGGGCTTCCGCCTGGCGCGCTCGCTTCCGGCGCAGACAGCCGGCGGCGGCAGATAAAAGGGTAAGGCCGATGAAAAAAATTGCCGTTTTCCTGATGCTTTTGCTTGTGTGCGGCGCGGCCTTCGGCGAGGAGTCCGACGGCATAGTCTACAGGCTTGAGGGGCTCAAAGGCCCGAGGCAGCGCGCGGTTATCACGGGCTACACAGGCGGCGCGAAGGTTGTTGCCGTTAATGATAAAATACAGGGGGTTGTGGTAAGCCGCGTAGCCGCGGGGGCCTTTGCCGACTTGGGCCTGAGCGGCGTGGACATCCCCTCCGGCCTTGATGAGAACGGCCTGATTGTGGAAAACGGCGCCTTCACAGGAAACGCCATAGACCAGGTGTATGATGGGAACACAAAATCTTACAAAGTAGAATTTCTTACCGGCGGAAAATTGAAACTCAGTAATCCGGCGGATACCACGCCTGACAATGACCGATGGGAACACAAGGCTAACGCGCTGTTTCTCTATGTCAATGACAGCTACGCCACCTATGAAGGACGCCGGCTGTCCAACGATGTCATAAAGGGGCTTGCAAAAAATGTTACCGGAAAAACGTGGGAATTTGAATTAAGGAGAAATTAAATGAAAAAAATTGCCGTTTTACTGATACTTTTGTTTGTGTGCAGCGCCGCCTTCGGCGAGGAGTTGGACGGCATAGTCTACAGGCTTGAGGGGCCCAAAGGCCCGAGGCAGCGCGCGATTATTACAGGCTACACGGGCGGCGCGAAGGTTGTGGCCGTTAATGATAAAATACAGGGGATCGTGGTAAGCCGCGTAGCCGGAGGGGCGTTCGCGGGCCAGGGCCTGACCGGCGTGGACATTCCCGCCGGCCTTGATGAGAACGGCCTGATTGTGGAAAACGGCGCCTTTACAGGAAACGCCATAGACAGAGTGTACATAGGCGCAAACGTAACGCTCCAGCCGAACTCTTTTGATAACAATTTCGCGGCCTACTATAACACCACCCGCAGAAAAGCAGCCGGCACATACAGGTATGACGCAAAATGGATGACGGACGAAGAATGGATTACAGAGCAGGCGAGGCTGCGCAGGTTAGCCAGGGAAAACGAAGAAGAGGCCCGCAAACGGGTAGCAGCGGAAGAGGCGCGGCGCAAGGCCGAAGAAGACCGACGCAAGGCAGAAGAAGACCGGCGCAAAGCCGAAGAAGCGCGCAGGGCCGAAGAACGGCGGCGGCGCGAAGCGGAAGCGGCGCGGCCAAGACCCCAGCCGGTATATACCCCCTCTTACAGTGATTCGGATGTTTTTGGTATTCAGTTTTTGTACGGCAGCTATATTAATGCGGGTTATATTGACTGGCTTTCCTCAGGATTCCAGATGCAGCTTGGTTTCGGGATGGATTTTGATGAGATTCAGTTAAATTTTCTGGGGCAGGCGGAAGTGGGTTTAAGTCTTATGCACGGCGTCTCTTACGGGTACGGCGGGATTGGGGAGTTATTTTTTGATGATGAATGGGGCCTGGGTTTTGGTCCGGGCCGCGCGGATGCCTGGTATGAGGACGGCGGCAATTATCTTCGCGGCGCTCTTCTCATACGCGGTGAAGAGATTTCTAAGATTACTATATACGGAGATTATTTTTCTGCGGGCGCAGACTGGCGCTTCGGAATCTCTTTTCTCTTTGATATAACCGAGTATTAGACGCCGCCAGTACACAGTCGGCATTGTATATGTGAGTATATGTTTAGGACAGGTTCGAGGTTATAGTAAAAACCAACCGTCATCCCGGCTCACGCCGGGTTCTGTCGTGCATACAGGCGCAAACCATGAACAGATTCGGCCAAAAAACCGAAAAAGACCGCGGGCGCGCAAGGGATAGAAGCGGAAATCCTTTTGGTCTGCCAAAAGATTGGAGCGGATAGCCTGGTTTTTTGAGGCGAAGCCGCAAAAAATGCGCCATAGATGACCGAAAAAAGTAAACGACTATGCCCTGGCTTTATGACTGTTTTCCATTGACCAAAGTCTTACATGTGTATATAATGCAAAAAAACGGAAAGTGGAGGGATGCCGATGCAAGTATGGCTTTTTGTGGCCCTTCCTCTTGGTGGTTTTTTTCTAGGTTTAGCAGTTAGATGGCTGTATGCCAAATTTCAACTTTCGTCGTCCGAGCAGGCGGCTGAAAGAATTAAACAGGATGCTATAAAGGAGGCTGAGGCCAGAAAGAAGGAACTGATTCTTGAGACGAAAGATCAGTTAATTAAGGAGAGGTCTCAGCAGGAGAAGGATTTACGGGAGCGGCGGAGTGAAATTCAGCGTTTTGAGCGGCGTGTGCTCCAAAAAGAGGAAAACCTAGAGAGAAAATTGGCTCAGGCTGAGAAGCAGCTTCAGTCAAATATAAACCGTGAGAGGATTTTATCTGAAAAGGAAGAGTTCCTCGGGCAGCAGGAGGAGCGTTGGGTTAAAGAACTCGAGCGGGTGTCGGGTTTAAGTTCCGAAGAAGCGAAAAAACTGATTATAGCGACTCTGGAAAACGAGGCGAAGCACGACGCGCAGGTGATTCTGAACAAGATTGAGCAGGAGACGGTTGTGGCTGTGGAGAAAAAGGCCCGCGAGATCCTGGTTTCGATTATTCAGCGCATAGCGACGGATGTGACCTCCGATGTGACGGTAACTTCGGTCAGCCTGCCCAATGACGAGATGAAGGGCCGCATCATCGGCCGCGAGGGGCGTAATATCCGTACTCTGGAGACGCTGACGGGTGTGGATGTTATTATCGACGATACGCCGGAGGCTGTGGTTATTTCCTGCTTTGACCCTGTGCGCAAGGAGATTGCCAAACGGGCGATGGAGAGGCTTATTTCCGACGGGCGGATTCATCCGGCGCGTATAGAAGAAGTGGTTCAAAAAATTACCAAGGAAACGACTCAGGTCATTTACGATGAGGGCGAGAAGGTTCTTTTCGATTTGAGTCTGCATAATTTTTCGACCGACGGTATCAGGGCTCTGGGGCGTTTGTACTTTCGCACGAGTTACGGGCAGAATGTGCTGGCGCACTCCAAGGAGGTTGCCATTCTCGCGGGTATGATTGCCGCGGAGGTGGGGGCCAATAAGGAGATTGCCAAGCGGGGCGCGCTTTTGCACGATATAGGCAAGGGCATAGAGAGCGAGAGTGATTCCACGCATGTGGAGCTGGGTGTGGAGCTTGCCCGGAAGATGGGCGAGGATCCCAAGGTTATTAACTGCATTGCGGCGCACCACGGGGATACGGAGTTTATGTGCCCGGAGGCGGTTATCGTGCAGATCGCGGATTCTATTTCCGCGGCGCGGCCGGGGGCGCGGCGGGAGACTCTGGACAGCTATATCAAGCGGCTTGAGAGTCTTGAAAAGATCGCGGGGAGTTTTGACGGCGTGGAGAAGGCTTACGCGATTCAGGCGGGCCGGGAACTGCGCATTATGGCGAACAATGAGCGGGTGAGCGACGAGACGGCGAAAGAGCTTGCCAGGGGTATAGCGAAGAAGATTGAGTCGGAGCTGCGCTATCCGGGGCGCATCAGGGTGACGATTATCCGCGAGACGCGGGTTGTGGAATATGCGCGATAGGCGCCTGTTTTCCGCGGGCGGAGAACTGCCTTGACGAAAAGCGTGAAGGCCCTCATCCTGGGTGACCTTGTTGGTCAGGCGGGATGCAGGGCGCTTTTTTTGGCTCTGCCGGGGCTTGTTAAAAAATATTCGGCGGATCTGGTTGTGGTAAACGGCGAGAACGCTGTGGGGGGCTTTGGTCTTACGCCGGATATTCTGGACAGGCTTTTTTCCGCGGGCGTCCATGTTGTAACATCGGGGAACCATATCTGGCAGCAGAAGGATATTTTCCCTTTTCTTGATTCTCATGAGAGGCTTTTGAGGCCGCACAATTATCCCAAGGGAGCTCCGGGACATGGTTTTTGTTTCGCGCAAGCGCGGGGGGTAAAGGCCGCTGTTTTAAATCTTGAGGGCCGCGTGCGGATGAATAATCTTTTGTGCCCTTTTGTTTCGGCAAAGGATGTTCTGCGCCGCGTGCGTCAGGAGACCCGCGTTATTTTTGTGGATTTTCACGCGGAGGAGCCGGAGGAGAAGGAGGCTCTGGGTCTGTATCTTGACGGCGAGGTGAGCGTTGTTTTTGGCACGCATACCCACGTTGCCACCGCGGACGAGCGCATTCTTCCCGGGGGTACGGCGTATATTACCGATATTGGCATGGTCGGGCCGGCGGACAGCGTTATAGGTTTTCCGCCGGAGATGGCCGTACAGCGCGTTTTGACCCAGATGCCCCTTAAAAGCGAGGCCCTCGACGCGCCGGCCTGCATCTGCGGCATCGCGGTAGAGGTTGACGCGCAAAGCGGCAAGGCCCTGAAGATTGAGCGGGTGCGGCAGCAGTCGCTTGTTTAGGACAATACAGGGAGTAAGAATATGAAAAAAATTATAAATAATCCTCCCCTTCACTACCGCTATCGGCGATAAGCGTACCACGGGATTCACCTGTCGGCTGCAGCCGCCAGTTCCTTCCGCACAAGTTGGCCTATAAGCTCTGTCGGAGTTTTGTGGGTCGCAATCGCTTTGGTTAATAGGTAGTCCTCCGAAAGGCGATCAACGGCTATCATGCGAAAGCCATGTCGGGTTGTGACGCCGCCTTTGGATGGATCAGTTACTGGCAAATGCGTGGTATAGTATTCGTCCAGCGCTTTCCCTTCTTCATCGGTAATGTCTTGCATACGGTTCTCCTTATTCGTCCATTAATGGAATGAGTTCTTTCCTACAGGCCATGGCATGGAATACCTTCACCCTGTTTTCTCCTAGATCATTGTACATTATTTCCAACGGATTGCCCTTGGCATCGAATCCCAGCAGCAGGTATTTATTATCAAACCCAACCACGAGGTGGTCATACTTGACGGTATTAAATGCCCATTGGATGTCCGCTTCAGTAGCATCATGCTTAAAGGCCGAGGGAATGCAGATGATCTGTAATTCCATATCCATACTTCCAGTATACCATATATACCAGGGAAAAGGAAAAGAGACAATTTCGGTGGGTGCACCAATTTTTTCCGTGCGCCTTTTTTGCTTCGCAAAAAACCGGGCTTTCCGCTTCAATCTTTTGGCTGTGACAAAAGGATTTACGCTGCAATCCCTGGCGCGACCCAAGGGCTTCCAGTGATTTTGCACGGAAAAAATTGGTGCACCCATTTCGGTTAGATTTTTACGCGAGACATGACATCCATCGGAGAGAACTTTGCGAAGACTTTTCTGGTTATTTTTTCTTAATGCCCACTGACTCCACCACCACCGATAAGCGTACCAGGGTTTTCACCAAATCCATTTCCGCCCGACTTTCCGCATGGCAAGTTTTCAGGTAAACTATTCCGCATGAAACCGCGCGGACAGACTTTGCTTGATATTTTATGTAAGCGCTATCCCGAAAAAACGCGGGAGCAGCATCTTGCCGGCGTTTTATGCGGCGATGTATACGCCGGCGGGGAGCGCGTTCGCGATCCCAAAAGGCGGCTTGCGGCTGACGCGGCCATTGAGTTCAAACCAAAAGCCTTTGTATCCCGCGGCGGTGAAAAGCTCGATTACGCTCTTGCGGCCTGGAATGTGGACGCCGCGGGAAAAACCGTACTGGACGCGGGTTCTTCCACCGGAGGCTTTACCCACTGCCTTCTGAAACGGGGCGCGGCCCGCGTCCACGCTGTGGATGCGGGCTATAATCAGATGCATCCCGCGCTCAGGACCGACCCGCGGGTTATTCTGAAAGAAGAAACCAGCATTATGAGTATAAACGCTCTTGACCCTGTTCCCGCCTTTGCCGTCTGCGACCTGTCTTTTCGCTCGCTGCGCTGCGCGGCGCGGCATATACTATGCCTTACTTCGGAGCTGCGGCTTATCGCCCTGGTAAAGCCTCAGTTTGAGTGGGAGAATCCGCCCGCGGAGTTTGACGGCGTGGTGCGCGGCGAGGATACGCTGCGGGAAATACTTCTAAACCTTACCGCCGCGCTGAAAGCCGAGGGGGTGTACGCCGCGCGGGCGCTGGAATCGCCGCTGAGGGGAGCTTCGGGCAACAGGGAATTTCTTTTTGATTTGAGCCTTCGTCCCTACGAAAGCTCTTTTCTGCCGATGGGTCTTCCTATATAAATGCCTTCCGAACCCAGGTAGTCAAGCCTGTTGCCGTCAATAAGAATCTGAACAGCCTGAATCGTGGGGAACTCCGTAGCCGTGTACACAAGCTGTTTGAGCTGGCCGTCATAGCCCTCGCGGCCAAAGGAGTTAAAGCGAAAGTCCTCGTTAAAATTGATAAAAGCCACGCCGTCTTTCACCGTGACGGATAAAAGCCGGCTTCCCGAAGGGATAAGGGATGTGCAGCCGGTTTTGATTTCCGTGTCCGTGGGGCCGGCGGTCAGCGCGCGCAGGGTATCGGTCAAAGGCGCGTCGGCGGTGCGGATTTCCCGCGGAATCTTTGTCAGCTTTACATCGCCGGAGTCGGACAGGCGGATAAAGTATAAAACAGCGTCGCGGGTTTTGACGGCGGCCGCGGCGGGTTTTTCCGCCGGAGGATTCGCGGGAGTTCCGGACCCGGCCGTGTTTTGCGGCGCGGGGGCGGCTGTGGCCGCGGGCGCCGCCCTGTTTTCAGCCGCGGGTTTGTTTTGCCGCGCCGCGGGGGTGGCGGGCGGCGCGGCCGCTACGCTCCGGCTCACTGCCGGAGGAGGCGTGTCCGCGGCCGGGGGTTTTGGAACAGGTTCCGCGAGCGGCGCGGCGGGAGCGGGTCTTTCAGTTTCCCCGGAAGGTTCCGCCGCGCCGCCGCGGTCTTCCGCTGTGACGCTGTAATCACCCCCGAAAAGCTGAGTAATCCCGTCCGAATCCGAACCGCCCAGAAGGCCGGGCAGATTTATCTTGTTCGCGGCATACAATGCAACAAGGAAAACCAGAAGCGCTGCCCAGAAGGTTACTCCCAGTGAACTTTTTGTCTTCTTTGCCATATTATTATAGTCGGTGTTTTCGCCGCGGGGAATGAGCCGCGGATAGCGCCTTGTTTATACTAAATGACAGAAAAAGAATTTCAGCCGGCTTCCCGTCCCCTGCGGGGACATTTTCACGGAAATGTGCGGATAGGGGGCATAACCGGAACGGCAATTGCTATGCAATTGCGTTGGTTTCAGGAGCGGTGTTTTTTAGCCTGAAGTGATCTGGTGACATTCACCGCAATTTCCGGGGCCGACATGCGGTTCGCCTATGCGGGACATTTTCACGGAAATTGCGGAGTGGGCATAACCGGAACGGCAATTGCTGCGCAATTGCGTTTTAACCAGGAGTTTTGTGGCCGAGGCTGAAGCGCATTGGCGGCATTCACCGCAATTTCCGGGGCCGACATGCGGTTCGCCTATGCGAACCGCATGTCGGCGGATTGACACCCTTCCAAAAGACATATAAAATTTGAAAAATTATGACATACGAAAGGCTTTTTTCACCGGTACAGATCGGAAGCAGAACGGCGGAGAACAGGTTTGTTGCCCAGGCGATGGAGGGTAATGACGCGGATGAGGGCGGCAGGGTATCCTCGCGGGCTTATGAGCGGTATATGAATCTTGCGCGCGGACGCTGGGGCGTAACCGTGGTCGAAGCGATTTCGGTTGTGCCGGAGGCGCGCGCCCGGCGTTTCGGCCTTGTCATGCTGCCTGAAAATCTGGACTCCTATAAGAAGCTCGTGGACGGGTATAAAAAACTCTTTCCCGAAGGCATCCTGCTTTTTCAGGTGACGCATTCAGGCCGCAATATCGGCCCGTTCTCCTCAAAAACCTGCCTGTATCCCGAAGGAGCGCCTGAGGGATCCCGGCTTCTTTCCACTGACGACATCTTTACCATTCAGAAAGCCTTTGTCAGCGCGGCCCGGCTGGCTGAGGAGGCGGGGGCCGACGGCATAGACTTTAAGCTGTGCCACGGGTATTTCGGCGCGGAAATGCTCCGGCCGGGGAATGTCCGGGATGACCGCTGGGGCGGCAGTTTTGAGAACCGTACGCGCTTTATACGCGAAGCTGTGGGGGAAATTATTTCCGCGCGCAAACGAAGGGAGTTTATTCTTGGTTCCCGCATCTCCATGTTTGAGGCTATACGGGGAGGCTGCGGTACCGCGGCCGCGGATGAGCTTATTGAAGATTTGACTGAAATGGACAAGGTCGTTTTGTTTCTGCGGGAGATAGGCATGGATTATATCAATGTGTCGGCCGGTATTCCCGCGATAACTCCCGAAATAACCCGCCCCACAAAACCCTCGCGCCGGCTCTATCTGCATCACTTTCGCTACGCGCAGCGGGTCAAAAATCTTGCGCCGGATAAAACGGTTATTGGTTCGGCATATTCGATCCTGGGGGAACAGGCCGCCGCATACGCCGAAGAGAACATCCGCAAAGGGTATGCCGACTGCGCCGGTTTCGGACGCCAGAGTTTCGCGGACCCCCTGTATCCGGCCAAGCTCCTGTCCGGGGCGCCTGTTAATTACTGCATCGCCTGTTCGGGCTGTACCAGGCTTATGGTGGGCCAGGTGAACGACGGCTGCATCATCTATAATCCGTACTATAAAGAAGTAAACAAAACATTCAGCGCGGGAGGCGCCTTTGCATGAGCGGATTGAGTTTGGATATCCGGGGCCGCTCCCTCCCCGTGCGGCGCGTACATACTCTGGTTGTAGGAAGCGGCGCGGCGTCCCTGGCCGCGGCTGATAGGCTGCATGAGGCGGGCGTTACGGATATTGCCATTGTAACTGAAGACCTCGCGGGGGGTACTTCCCTCAATACGGGAAGCGACAAACAGACCTACTATAAACTTGCGGCAGCCTCCAAGGTTCCCGACTCACCCTACGAAATGGCGAAGGCGCTCTATTCCGGCGGCAGCATGCACGGGGATATTGCCCTTGTCGAAGCTGTGTGCAGCCTGGAGGCGTTTTATCATCTTGTGTCCATCGGCGTGCCTTTTCCCGTAAACCGCTACGGCGGGGTTGTGGGCTACAAGACCGACCATGATCCCAAGGACAGGGGAACCTCCATAGGCCCGTATACATCAAAGGCCATGGTTGAGCAGCTTTTGAGGGAAGTCCGCCGCCGGGGCATACCAATTTACGATAAACATGATGCGGTCTCTCTGCTTGTGCAGGACGGCCGGGCGGTGGGCGCGCTGTGCATGGACAAAAACCGCCTGGACGACGGACGCTTCGGCCTGAGGCTTTTTATGGCCGATGTTACGGTTTTCGGCGTGGGCGGCCCCGGCGGCATTTATGAGGCGTCGGTTTATCCGCCGGTACAGAGCGGGGCCATCGGTCTTGCCCTGGAAGCGGGGGCCGAAGCTGTGAATCTGACCGAATCCCAGTACGGCCTCGCGTCGGTTAAATTCCGCTGGAACGTGTCGGGCACCTACCAGCAGGTGATTCCCCGGTACATCAGTACGGACCCGGACGGCGGGGATGAGCGGGAATTCCTTCCGCCTTTTTTTGCGGACGCAGGAAAGATGAACTCCGCTGTTTTTCTGAAAGGTTACCAGTGGCCCTTTGACCCCCGCAAGATTGAGGATGGCGGCTCCTCCCTGATTGATATTCTTGTATACCGGGAGCGGGTTCTTCTTGGACGCAGGGTTTTTCTTGACTACCGGGAGAATCCCGGCGGAAAGGACTTTTGCTTTGACAAGCTCTGCGCGGAAGCGTATAGCTATCTGGAAAATTCCGGGGCGCTTTTCGGCCTGCCGATTCAGCGGCTGGAGAAAATGAATCCCCTCGCGATTGAACTTTATAAAACGCACGGTATTGATTTATACCGGGAACCCCTGGAAATCGCGGTTTCGGCCCAGCACAATAACGGCGGTCTGGCTGCGGATATCTGGTGGGAGTCGACGAATATCGGGCGTCTTTTTCCCGTGGGCGAGGTAAACGGCAGCCACGGGGTGTACCGGCCCGGCGGTTCCGCTTTGAACTCCGGCCAGGTTGGCGCTCTTCGGGCAGCGCGAAAAATCGCCGGAGCGTACCGGGAAAATGATATGCCCTCCGGCGCTTTTGAGGCTGCGGCGCGGCGGGAAACGGAAAAAATCATTGGCATTATAGAAAGCATTCTGGATGAAAACGGGGGAAGCGATACCGCCGCGGATTCCTACCGGAAAGAATTTCAGCGCCGCATGAGCGCGGCGGGAGCTCACATCCGGGGCCGGGCGGAAGCCTCGAAAGCCCTTGCGGAAGCCCTTGATCAGGCCGCCGCTTTTACCCAAACAAAAATCCGCGGCCTGAAGCAGCTTCCCTCCGCCCTCAGAAACCGGCGCCTTGTACTTGCGCATACCGCCTACCTTTCCGCTCTTTCGGCCTACCTTGAGGCTGGCGGAGGGAGCAGAGGATCTTATCTGGTTATGGATCCGGAGGGCAGGGAGGTTCACCCAAAACTTGAGACCCGCTGGCGCTGCAAACCCGAAGCGGAGGAATTCCGGGACAAACTTCTTGTAACGCGGCTGGACGAAAGCGGGTACAGTAATCGGTTTATTCCCCGGCGTCCCATACCGGATGAGGATTTCTGGTTTGAAAAAGTCTGGCGGGAGAACAGGGAGAATGCGTATTTTTAGTTCGGGAAATTTGAGCTTTTCCCTTCAAAAGCTCTCCGTAATTTTTCCGTCGGCCTTCCGCCGCCGGTATCCATTACGTTTTCCGCTCCCATGACAGGCCCGCCCCTATGGCAGTGGTGTATTCGGCGTCCTCGGGATGTTCAAACAGAATCCGGAATATTTTGGTAAGTCCTTCCAGGATTTTTTTTCCTAGAGGATTATTGCTTCCGTTACCGGTTACGACTACCCTGTCGATATTTCTGCTTTTCGCGGCGAATATCGACAGCATGCCTATAACCTGGTACACCATATTGATAAGACCCAGAGCTATGTCCTCGTTCCTGGCGCTGTCCAGCATTTTGCCGAAGTTCGATGCGGTGCTCTGTCTGCCCAGGAAGCTGAGATCGGTTTCCATGATGTCTTCCAGAAGCAGATCGACCTGATTGAGTTTTCCCTGCTGCGCCAGTTCCATGATTCCGTTAAAGTCCGACATTAAAAGGAGTTTCTTTGCCAGTCCCAGAATGGTCCCGCCGCCGACCCCGGACCCGCCCATGTGGGAGATGTTGTCCCTCCGGGCATCGATGATAGCTGTGCCTGTTCCTATGTTTGTGATAATGATGTTATCACGGCCCGCGAGGAACATTCCCCCTATGCCTATGGAACTGATTTCATCGACCATCACAGTGGGAATGCCGAAGAGGTCGTTTTTGATCTTCGCCGCTCCTACTCCGGTTATTATGATTTCTCTGATGTTGGCCATCCTGATATCATGTTCAACAATCATCTTGCCAAAAGCGCCGGCGGCGGACGAGACCGCATCGGAAGCCTTGGTTTTGGTTTTGTGAATCACCCGGCCCCCATCCAGGGAAACCGCCTTGGTGGTGGTACTGCCTATGTCTATGCCGATAATCATGAGTCTTTCCTTATATAATAATATGCATTAAATGGCCGCAGGTGAACAAGCCCTGCCAGGAGCCTGCCGGACTTCTAATAAATGTGAGCCGAAACCGCCTTAAGCGCCACAGCCTCCTATGCACGGAAAAGATCGGGAAAAGCAAAAAAATGATTGACAATTCAATAATATTGAATAATAATATATTATGTTGATTAAAAAGAAATATGCTTTCATCAGAGGTGTTCAGAATGCAGAGAAATAAGATCGTACTTGCACAGGATTATGTAACTGTAACAAAAGTTCCCAATGGGGATTTCTTTATACATGATCCCGGGATGACAGTTTTACCGGATGGCAGTTACATAGCATTTTCGCCTTTATGGTCACGGAAGGTTTCATCAGCCATAGAGCGGCCAAAAATCATAAATAATTTTCAGATTGATACTATTCGAACCCGTTTGGCGGATAAACTCATCGTCTCCAAGTCCTATGATAAAGGAAAAACATGGGAAGATATTTGTTCATTGCCTTACGCCGAGGCTACCCCTATCGTGTTCGAAGATGTTCTCTACCTGTTTACGCAGCATTATCAACACGAAGGGTTATACTTTACCAGAAGTCACGACGGAGGGCAAACCTGGGAAAATGCCGTATGCGTTGCAAACCGGAAAATATGGAATTGCCAAACCGGCATGGTCATACGGAATCGACGGCTGTACTGGTGTATGGACGAAGAACACAGCAAAATAGCTGCCATAAGCTGTGATCTTGACAGGGGTATCATGAATCCTGCCGCGTGGCGCGTATCAGAATCAGCCGCGGTTCCCTATACGCCTAAAGAACTCATTTATGGTGTGGGCAAAGGCAATTGGTTGAGCAAATGGCCCGGCGGATTTGCGTTATTAGAGGCAAACGTTGTGGATGTTAGAGGCCGCATGATGGCTTTGGCGCGTGTGGTGATGGATGAATATGCCACAGCAAATTTATGCGCCGTATTTCATATCGAAGACGGGGAAGATGGACTGAAACTAAGGTTTCAACAGTATTATTCCTTACCCGGAGGGCAGTGTAAATTCAACATTGTCAAAGACGAGCTGTCAGGAATGTTTTGGATGGCTTCCAATCTGCCAACAAATTCTCTGAATCTGCTTGATTGGGAAAGGCATGGTTCATACCCCGGAGCTCTGCTCCGGAAAGTGAGTTGGCCTACCACAAAATGGAAAGGCTCTTAAATTTACGGGTTATGAACCATGCCTATACAATAAAT
>JAISQU010000044.1 GCA_031274005.1 Spirochaetales bacterium | reverse complement strand
ATGGAGTTGCTCTTCACCAATGCCCGGCAAATCATGTTCTTGTGACATGTGAAGAGATGTAATATGCTTTTCGCGGGTACATGCGCATTCGGGTTGCAGCTTCTTTTAATACCGGTTATTATAAAAATATCCCGTAAAAACGGGTGGTACGACCCTAAGGATCCCCGTAAAATCCACAACGGCAATACCGCGCACACAGGCGGCGCCGGTATCTTTCTGGCCTTCATGCTGACAAGCTGTATCTTTAGCCCGCCGGGCGCCCTCAGCCGGAATCTTCCCCTGCTCGCGGGCATCTGTATTATGTTCTTTATGGGCCTGCTTGATGATTTCAAAAACCTCAGGGCGCGCTATAAGCTGGCCCTCCAGATTCTCGCGGCGATACTTGCTGTTGCGGCGGGATTCCGCTTCTCCGTTTTCGCCCTGCCTTTTCGCCTGTCTGTCACCAATACCGTTGTTGTTTACGGAGTGTCTGTCGCGTGGATCGTAGGGGTCACAAACGCCATAAACCTCATTGACGGCATGGACGGCCTGGCGGCGGGCGTAGGCGGTATCGCGGCCCTGTTTTGGGGACTGCTCGCTTTTTACAGCGGATATATGAATACCGCCCTGTACGCCGCCGCTCTGGTTGGCGCTGTCGCGGGTTTTCTTATGTTCAATAAGCCTCCCGCGAAAGTTTTCATGGGAGACTCCGGCAGTATGGTTATCGGGTACATTCTGGCGGTTCTTCCGCTTATGGAAAAGGGAGCGGGCGCCGGTTCCACACGGACGCTGCTTCTTGCCGTTACGCTCCTTGTTATTCCTGTTTTTGACACAATCTCCTCGATTTTTCGGAGGATCCGACAGGGAAAATCCATTGCGGATCCGGACATGCACCATGTACACCATAAACTTTTGAAACTCGGCTTTACCGCGCCAAAAATACTGATTATTGTATACGGGTTTTGTGTGTTTTCGGGGGGCGCGGCTTTTCTTTGGGCAGTGTATCCGGAGCGCTTCAATATCTATTTCCTGCCCCTCGCCTGGCTTCCCTCGCTGATACTCTTCCGCTTTTTGCATATACTGCACTGGCGGCCGGAACATCATCCCCGGCGGCAGCCTTAAGACGTCCCAAACGCCGGTTGTTAGAGCGTTGTGTAGTAGAGAAAGATAGCCTGCCCGGGACACACATTCACGAAAATTGCGGGTTCGCCGCCATAGCTATTTTTGCGTCAGATTGTAAACCCCGTCCCAATCCGGCGGCGGCGGTTTTCTCATGTATGCCTCGCAGCGGCCCAGGCAAAGTTTCGCTGTGCCGTCGTTTTCGTTTTCTTCCGTCAGGGAGCGGAACAGGGCGGCGGCGGCCTCAAAGTCAAAACTTTCATATAGGCCGACCGCCTTCTCCCATTTTTCGCAGCGCTCAAAAAGGGCTTGCGGGGCGTCCGCCTTAATATCCAGAAGCTCATACAAACGCAGAGGAGTATTTATTCCCACTACCCGCACGCGGTCCAGGCTCCGCAGGACAAACCCGTCCCCAATTTGCTTGCGGGTATACTCGCTGATAAGAATGCCCCCGGTATTGTACTGTTTGTTTACGCCCTCAAGCCGGGCGGCAAGGTTTACCGCGTTTCCCATAATGGTGTAATCCATCTTGTTGGGGGTTCCCATGTTGCCCACAACCATATCGCCCGTATTTATTCCAATTCGGGTAAACAGGGCCGTCGGGCTCAACTTTTCTTCCGCTATGCGGACGTTCAGGGACGCCTCGGCCTTTTTCATCTGTACGGCTGTACGGCAGGCCATTGCGGCGTGTTCCTCCACGCGGGCGGGCGCGCCAAAAAACGCGATAATGGCGTCGCCCTCATACTTATCGATGGTTCCCCTGTTTTCCATAACCAGATTGCTCATTGTGGTAAGGTACAGGTTAAGAAGGTTTACAAGGTCAACAGGGTCGAGCTTCTCCGAAATGGTGGAAAAACCCTGGATGTCCGTAAAAATGGCGGTCATCTCCCGTTTCTCACCCCCCAGATTCAGTTTCGAGGGGTCCGCGATAATTTCGTTTACAACTTCCGGAGCGACGTAACGGGAAAAGGCTGAACGCAGAACCGATTTATCCCGCACCGTGGACAAAAAATTGAAGGCAGTGAGAATAAAAAAGGTAAGGGCTACTGAGGCAAAAGGCGCTACGGCGCCCACATACTGCCGGGTTGCCATAAAATACGCCCAAAGGCCCGCCGCCGTTACAAACAGGGCGCACAAACCTATGAGTACGGATTTTCCCATATCCTCAAGCCGGCGGACTATCAGGGCCAGTCCCAGCGAAAGAACAAGGGCAAGACACAGGGAGACAAGCCGCGGCGCGTCGTCCAGAAATTCCCCGGAGAGAATCATGTTGGCGATGACCGCATAGGTTCCCACGTTGGGATACCGTTCCTCGAAGGCGATAAGCCCCTCATCGGTCATGGACGTTGCCGCCACACCGATAACGGCGAAAACATCTTTTACTTTCGCGGAGACCTGTTCGCGTATGCTTACAAGTTCGTCATATTGTTTGCGGGCGGCGGTAAACAGTTCGGTTACAAAGGCCCGTACCTGCGTATCATCGCCCACAGCGCCCAGAATATTCTCCTCATAGGGGCCGGCGAGAAAGGCCTTTGCCGCCTCAAGATAGTCCCGGCGGTAATCAAGAAAGGTGTCAAAATTAATATTTTCGCCGGTGTTTTCCTCTTCGAGCAGGCCGCGGAGGTAATTGGCGTTATTATATTTTTCAAGGGGAGTTTCCCCTCCGTCCCAATATGAGAAAAATCCCGACTCGTTCATGGCCGCCAGGTTTTTGGCGAATATAGCCTCCAGCCGGGTGTAGCGTATGAGTTCCCAGGATGAGAGGATGTTGTAATCATAAAAAGACTTTTTGGGCCATTTTATCAGAACCGATCCGTCCCGGGACCGGGGTATGCGGATATCCGCGGTCCCCCCCCCCGTGCGGGCGTTTTTTAAGGTGATATGGGAATTGTCAACCTCTATGTCCGGATTGCCCAGCGATTCCCGCATGGCGGCCAGGGTGAGATGGGCATAATACTGTCCATTATGCTTGAGCACAAGAGGAACCCTGCGCCGGTACCCGTCAGAGTCGGGGTCGGCGTTCACAAAGCCCGCTCCCCTGGCCTGGGAAACGAGCTTGAAAATCGCGGGAATAATTCCCACGCTCTGCGGGGTGAGAGTGTCGTTTGTACCGTCGATATTTTTAAGGGCGATATGGCTTTCCAGCCAGTCGCGGTTGTGAGCGTTCAGATCAAGGGGTTCGTCCGTAAGAACATTCTCCCGGGGAACCATGGTAAGGGTCAGATAGGAATTGCCGAAGAACTTCAAGGTCCGGGCAAAATAGGCGTCTACATCCCGCATGACATAATCAACAGATACCCCAAGTTCGCCGCGTACGGAGTTATTAAAATCCTGAACCTGCTGTTTCATGTCCTGCGCGTCGGCGGCCCGTAACACGCCGCTGCTAAAGCCGTCCATAACCTGGGCCACAGTATCGTTTATTCGCCGGAATCCGTCATCCAGATACGCGGGAAGTTCCTCCTGGACGTAGGCCGGGTCAATCCGCACGGGGCTGGGGTCCAGGTAGCTTAAGTCGAAGGCTACTGTGCGGGCGCCCATTTCCCGGAGAAAAACAATCGCGTCCGCCAGAATATCCCGTGTCCAGGGAAAAAGGCCGACATTCTCAATAGCCGCGTCGTCTACGGTAATAATCAAAACCGAATCATCTTCCTTCAGGCTGGGCAGGCTTTCCAGAAAAAGATTGTATACTTTGTTATCAAGAGAGGTAAAAAGCAGCAGAGAACACAAGGCCGCCGCGATAAGCGGCGCGAAAATGAAAAGATATTTCTTCATGTATACAAGTATATTCGGCGCAGGATTTCTCCGCAACAGCAAATTCGAGGTTTTTCGTTTTTCTTCCGGATTATTTCCCCGCTATGCTCACCTTTCGCCCCCCATTGAGAACAGCGCAAAATCATATTTCACGGGGTCTTCGGGGCAAAATTCCCGCAGTTTCGCGGTAAGGTTTTCAACGGCTTTTCTGTCGTTTGACTTTCTCTCAAGAAGTCCCAGCTTGCGGGCCGCGCGCGCGACATGGAGGTCCAGCGGGATGTACAGCTTCGCGGGCGAAATGGTTGTCCACAGCCCCAGGTCGACAATCCCGTCATTGCGTACCAGCCAGCGCAGGGCAAGGTTCATGCGTTTGCAGGCCGAGTTTTTGCCGGGGTCCGCGATGTGCCTGCTGTAGAGGGCGGCCCGTTTACCGCCGCCGGGAGCCTCTCCTCCCGCCGCCATGGTTTCACGGAAAAGCGTTATGCCCGCGAAAATCTCCCCGGCGGAAGCGAACAGCTCTTCGAGGCCGCCGTATTTTTTGTAACAGGCGCGGAAACCTTTGCAGAAATACGCGAGGTCTTTTTCAAAAAAGGTACGGTGAATACACGCCGCGCCGGCGGTTTTTTTCCAGCCGCCGGACATAACGTAGTCGTAAGGGCTTGCGCCCATAATGTTGAACATGCGCCGCGCGGAGCGCAGAATAAGATCGCGCCTTCCCCAGGCAATCACGGCGGCAAGGAAGGCGGCGATTTCCCTGTCTTCGCGGGCTGTGTAGCCGCGGGGAAACTGCACAGGGTCCTCCGCGATAAACGCCGGAGTGTTGATGCGGGCTGCCTGCTCATCAAGCAGGGTTTTAAGATCCGCGGTTTTCTTTGCCTTTTCCAGTCAGCTCTCCTTTGTGCGGGCAAGCTCTTCAAGAGCCAAACGGATTTTCCGCGGGTCGCCGTTATTTTCGGCTATGACGCGGCTTACGGTATCGTAGCCGAGATGAGGCGTATAGGCCGCGGCAAAAGCGTACGAAGCGTTTAAAAGCGCCGCGCATTTTTTCGCGTCGGCGAAAAGCGTAAGAACGCATTTGGTACGGAACAAAACGGCGGAGCGTTCAAGAAGGGTAAGGCTTTCAAGCAGGGCGTCGGCTATAAGGGGAAGAAAAGCGTTAAGTTCAAACTCGCCGTGAGCGGCGGCCTGGGTAATTGCCGCATCGTTCGCCATAACCCGCATCGCGGCCTGCATGACCATTTCGGGTATAACGGGGTTTACCTTTCCCGGCATAATGCTGCTGCCCGCCTGCACCGCGGCAAGTTTGATTTCACCCAGGCCGCCGTGCGGGCCGCAGTTCATAAGCCGAAAGTCGTTCGCTATCTTCATCATGTTGACGGCCATGGCCTTCAAAAGGCCGGAAACCTCCACAAAAACATCGTTATTCTGCGTAATGTCCATGGGATATTCGGCCGCCGCAAGGCCAATGCCCGTAAGCTGCCGCAGCTCCTCAATAACGGCGAACCTGTACCTGCGCCCGGCGTTGTCGGAAAGCCCCACGGCTGTGCCTCCCAGGTTTACCTGCCGCAGACGCTCCTCCACCTTGTAGAGCCGCCAGCGGTCACGGGCCACTGCCTGCGCGTATGAACCAAACTCCTCCCCCAGAGTAACAGGCAGCGCGTCCATGAGTTCGGTACGGCCAAGTTTTTTTATACAGGCAAACTCGTTCTCCTTTTGCTGGAGAGCCTCCTGCAGTTTCGCGCAGGCCTCACTCAAACACCGCAGCAGTTCTATGGCCGCGATGCGCACAGCCGTGGGATACACATCGTTGGTCGACTGCCCGCGGTTAACATCGTCCAGTGGATGAACCGCCGCGTAATCGCCGGGCGCCTTTCCCAAAATTTCCAGAGCCAGGTTCGCGAGAACCTCGTTGACATTCATATGCGTCGAAGTGCCCGCCCCTCCCTGAAGTGCGTCGACAATAAACATATCCTCAGCCGCGCCCGCCAAAACCTTGTCGCAGGCTGCCGCTATGGCCCGGTACACCCCTTCCCGCCCCTCGCCGAGTTTCTCATACGTAAGGGCCGCGGCTTTTTTTACCTTGACAATGGCATACACAAGCCGCGGATTCGTCTGTCTGCCAAGCGTGAAATTCTCCCGCGCCCGCGCGCTCTGAATACCGTACAGGGCGTCATCCGGCAGAGATACTTCGCCAAGACTATCTTTTTCTGTTCTCATATCAATCTCCCACTACCGGGGTCCAGGATACGGAAATAAGCGGCTGCGGGACGCCGGCTATGAGTCTGCTGCGCTTAAAGCCAAGCCATTGCCGCAATGGCCCCGCGGCGTTCAAGACGGCGCAATTTTGCGGGGCAAAATTGCGTGAATAATGCGTTTTCGGGTCTTCCCGAAAATCGCAGAACCGTCTTCGGCTCACATTGATTGGGAAAGGCATGGTTCATACCCCGGAGCTCTGCTCCGGAAAGTGAGTTGGCCTACCACAAAATGGAAAGGCTCTTAAATTTACGGGTTATGAACCATGCCTATACAATAAAT
>JAISQU010000248.1 GCA_031274005.1 Spirochaetales bacterium | reverse complement strand
AACCTGCCTTTAGGCAGGTTGTACGCCGGCTTTTCGCTCCAATCTTTTGGCTGCGCCAAAAGGATTTCCGCTTCAATCCCTTGCGCGCCCGGGGGGAGGCAAGATATTAAACAGGCTCTAAGAAAAGAATTCTAACCGCAAAGAGCGCAGAGAACAGGAAAAAGCAGTTATGCAGGGCCGAAAATGGGCTTTTTACTGCTTATTTCTTCATCTTCTGCGATCACCGCATCCTCTGCGGTTTTTATATTTGTATCCCGGGGAAGACGGTCTGTAAAGATTACTTTGTTTTATACCTTTTTGATGCTGCTTGCCTCAACTTCGATCCCCTTGAAGTCTTTATCAATTTCCCCGATAATCTCAACCGTGTCATTTTGATTTACAGAAACCCCGTTCCACAATCTGTTGTCAATTTCGACAATAATACTTCCCGAATCATCTGAAAATAAATATTTTTCATCGCCAAGAAATCGCTCGATTTTTCCCCGTAAAGTTACAGGAGAATCATCCCGAAGATTTTTTGCCTCTTCAACAGTTATAGGTTCCGGCCCGGGCCCGGTATAACCATCCTGCGCATAAAGAGTTAAGCCGGCCACTGTCAATAGGGCTGCGAAAAACACCGCGCGTTTTAGATACATATTAAGGCTCCTTTTAAACAATTTTCTTTACAATATCATATACTTTTGATATTGTCAATCAGACAATTTCCCCGGGGGTGCACCCTTGCGCGCCCGCGTATTCTGGTCAAAAAGAACATTCTATGGCATACTTTAACCCGCTATGGATGCGAAAGCCGAAACTCTGCGGGCAAAAAAGATTCACGGTGTTCTTCTCAAGAGTTATCCTGAAATAAAACCCCTGCTGAATTTCCGCTCGCCCTTTGAGCTTCTGGTCGCCGTTATCCTTTCGGCCCAGACTTCCGACCCGGCGGTCAACGCCGTTACTCCCGCGCTGTTCCGGCGTTTTCCCGGCGCTGAGGCGCTGGCGGCCGCGCCTCAGGAGGAGGTGGAAGCTCTTGTTCACAGCCTGGGGTTTTACCGGGTCAAGGCTCTTCATATACGGCAGACCGCGCGGAAACTGCTGGATGATTACGCGGGCGAGGTTCCCGATACAATGGAAGAGCTTGTCAAGCTGCCCGGCGCGGGAAGAAAAACAGCGGGCCTCATCCTCTATCAGATTTACGGAAAACCCGCCATCATCGTGGACACGCATTTCAGCCGCGTGGTTCTCCGCCTGGGTTTTACGGAAAACCGCGACCCCGCGCAGACCGAAAAAACAATGGCCGCTGTTCTTCCGCAAGACATACGCTCATCTTTTTCCATGCGGATAAACCGCCACGGCAGAGCGGTCTGCGCCGCGAGAAAGCCCGCCTGTGAAAGCTGCTGCCTGAAAAGTTTATGCGCAATGTCCATAAAACAAGTCTAATGCCTGCGCAAAACTTCCAGCGGCCGTATTTTTCCCGCGCCGCGGGAGGGAATCCAGGCGGCAAGAAGGGCCACCAGAAGGGAGAAGCCCGCGGCAAGGGCCAGATCCCGCAGATTGACCGTTATGGGAATGTGCTCAAGGTAAAAGTCGGGGTTAAAAATCCTCACGCGTTCGGCGCCGGGAAGAAACAGAAGCCCGCGAAGAAAATCCCGTGCGCCGTTCACGCAGGTTTCCACCGCGGCAATGATTTGATTAATTGAAACGGAAATCGCGAGTCCCGACGCCACGCCGAGGAAGGTTCCCACACAGCCGACGATGAGGCCCAGAAAAATAAAAACGCCGGATATTTCCGCGCCCGACATGCCCAGGCTCTTGAGAATGGCGATTTCTTCGCGTTTTTCGATTTGTATCATGACAAGCGACGAAAAAATATTTACCGCGGCCACGCAGATAATAAGCGCCATGATAAAAACAAGCAGGTAGCGGGTCGTCTGGAAGGACATATACTGGGCGTACTCAAGTTCGTTCCAGGTAAAAAGCCTGAAACCCTGGGGCAGGATTCCGCGCAGCTCCCATGAGAGCGCCGAAAGCGGGCCAAAGGGCTCATCGATTTTAATGCCGATAATCTGGCGGGATGTCTGGCGGCTCATAATTCTGTCGCCCCTTTCCAGGGGAATGTATATCCAAAGTTTATCCAGTTCCTGATAACCCGTGGAGACAACCCCGCGCACGATAAAAGTCGAAACCCTGGGCATAAGGCTTTCGGCCGAAAAGCTGCGGGTGGTAAGAACCTTGATCCGGTCGCCGGGCTGAACACGAAGCCTTGCGGCAATTTCCGCGCCTACCACGGCGCTGTCCGCAGTGGAAAGATCAAAAGCGCCGGCGCGGATTTCCATGTATGTTCTGAGGCCCGCGTCCTTCTCCCATATATCATGAGGCACGGCGCGAATCGTGACGCCTCCCCTGCCCTCCCGCGAATACGCCAGAGCCACCCCCTGCCTTTCGCGCACGGCCAGGCTGACGCCGGGCAGCTCCTCAAGCCGCGGGAAACCGCTCTCCGTCATTTCAATATCACGTCCGGCGACAGCCTGAAGATGATAGGTGCCCAGTTCCAGGTAACGCGCCGTGATGCCCTGAATCATGCCGTCGGAAACTTCCATGACGACGATGAGGGGGATGAGGCTCAAGGCAACGCTCAGAATGGCCCCCCGGATTCTGCGCAGGCAGCCGCCCGCCCCCGCGCTCTTCAGGTAGCGGCCCGCTATGAGCAGCGAAACTTTTATACGCAAAGAAGCTCTCCGTTATGCAGGTTGTAATGCTGATCGCCGCGCTGCGCAAGCTGGCTGTCGTGAGTGACAAGGATGAGTGTTTTTCCGTGTTTGCGGACAACGGAAAAAAGAAGGTCTTCCACCATGCGGGAGTTCCCCTCGTCAAGGTTGCCCGTGGGCTCATCCGCGAGTATCAGAAGAGGCTCGCCAACCAGGGCGCGGGCAACGGCTATTCTTTGCCGCTCTCCGCCTGAAAGCGAGGAGGGATAATGCTCCCTGCGGTCGGACAGCCCCACGTCGGCAATAAGGGCTTCGGCTTTTTCCCTGGCTTCGCTTCGGGAGTTTCCCGCGATGCGCGCGGGGAGCATGACATTCTCCAGGGCGGTAAACTCCCGCAGAAGATAATGAAACTGAAACACCAGGCCCAAAACATTGCGCCTGTATATAGTCAGTTCCTCCTCGCGCAGGGCGTCCACCTGATAGCGGCCCGCCTCTATTGTGCCGTAGCTTGGCGTATCAAGGCCCCCTATCAGATTCAAGAGGGTACTCTTGCCGCTGCCGCTTTCTCCCGTGATGACAACGATTTTTCCCGCTTCAACGGAAAACGAGATGTTCTTCAGAATGGTGAGTTTTTCCGAAGAGCTTGTGTAGGTTTTGCCGACCTCTTTCAGGATAAGAACAGCTTCACTCATACCTGAGTACCTCCGCGGGTTTAATGGACGCCACCCTGCCCGAGGCGAAGTACGCGGCAAGAGTCGTGGAAAGCATGGCGAAAGAATAAATAAAAAGCGCCTCTGTCCAGGAAATTTTCGAGGGCACTTCGGTCAGATAAAAATAGGCGGGAGAAAAAAGGGACACCGCCTGTCCCTGCATTTCGGGAAACCAGGGACGCAGAACGGCGTTGACAAGAAAGATAAACCGGTTCAGCGCGCTTTCCGCCAGGGAGAAAATCTCGTTGATATGGCCGGCTACCAGAAAGCCCAGAAGCTGCCCGAAAAAACAGCCCGCCAGCCCTATAAAAGCGCCCTCCAGAATAAAAATAAGGCGGATGGAAAAAGGGTCCGCGCCCAGGGCCTTCAGCACGCCGATTTCCTCCGTGCGTTCGTAAACCGACCTGCGCAGGGACTGGTAAATATTGCTCGCCACCACGACGAAGATAAGGCCGATTAAAACCATCAGCATAATTTTTTCCACCCGCAGCGCGCCGAAAATCGCCTTGTTGTATTCCCGCCAGGAGACGACCTGTCCGCCTCCGCCGATGATTTGCCGGGCTTTGCCAAATACGGCCTCGTCGTCGAAACGGTCGTCCAGTTTTATGCCTGTCAGCACGGTATCCGCAGCGGACATAAGGGCCTTCGCGTTTTCCAGCGACAGAAAACCCCAGCCCAGATCATACTCGTAATAGCCGCTTTTGAACACGCCCCGCACATGAAAAACCAGGTTCTCCGGCCGCAGTTCCGTAAAATCCGCCCCCGCCATATTGAGAAGGCTTACATAGTCGCCCGCTTTTACCCGCAGCCGGCGGGCCAGTTCTGAACCAAGGACAAGGCCCTTTTCCGCTTCAAGGTCGAAGCTGCCCTGAACGATTTCCAGTTTTTCGGCGAGGGACGGATCGGTCTTCATAATATCGGTGGGCAGCGCCCGCAGAACGCAGACCTGGGAATCGGGGGAAGCCGCCCGTATGAGTGTTTGGATTTCCGTAAACAAAAAGGCGCTGCGTACGCCGGGGATTTCCGCGAGCCGCATGAGAGAACCGGCGGGCAGGGCGCCGTCGGGGGATTCCGGCAAAATGCGCAGATGATAGGAGTTCAATTCGAGAATGGCTTCGATTGTGTTGAGCTGGAAACCATTCATCACCGAGAGTACGGCGATAAGCGTCATAACCCCTACGGCTATGCCCGCGGCGGAAAGAACCGACGCCGCGTTGCCCTTTTCTTTTCGCCGCGTTTTGAAATACCGGCCCGCCACAAGGAATACCCATGAGGAGGGGGCAAACAGCAGCCGCAGGCGGCCGGCCCGGGAAGATCTTTTCATTACCGCTCCTCTCCCGCGATTTCTCTTTTCACCTCTTCGCCGTCACTGAAATACAGGCGCAAAAAAAGTTCCCCGTTTCTATAGTATTCTTCGACGCGGGTATATTCCGGCTGCGGATCATAGAACAGTATAGTTTCGGTTTCTCCGTCGCGCAGGTAATCTTCCCGCACAATTTTTTTATCCTCATCGTGGAGGTATACCCATTCCTCCCGCCCGCTCCTCTGCCTTTTCTCCTTGCGCACAAGAAGATTGTCCTTGTATGTAAAAAGCGTTACGCTGACGCGGGAACCCTCCTCAAAAAGGCTTTCCCGCAGGGGATTGCCGTCCTCGCCGTATTCCAGGCGGATTTCCCCGCCCGTGGCGATATCCCAGGTAATTTTTTCCCTTAAACGGAAAGACTCTTCGGTATCATAGCGGAATCCTGAACGTTCCACAAGGACGCCGTCCCTGTATTCTTCGCTGGAGCGCAGATTGCCCTGCTTGTCGTACCGGAAAAGAATTTCCAGATTTCCGAAAGAGTGCCACTCCTCCCGCAAAACGCTCTTTTCGGTGGTAAAGACCGAGGTATAGACAGCGCCGTCTTCGTATATTCTCTTTATGCCGCGGAAATCCCCGGAGGGAAGGTACTGATACTCATCCCGAAAGCCCCCGTCATCCGGCCGCAAAAAAGAAACTGAAAAAGGCGGGGCTTTTTTGTCCGGCTCTCCTGCCGGATAGGCGAACAGAAAGCGGCCGTCCTCCCTGCCGTCCGTAAAAAGAACTTCTTCCTTTACAAGCCCCGAAGGATAGTACAATGTACGGGAGTCCGGGACGCCTTCAATATAAACCGTTTCTTCTTCGAGAAAGCCCGCCTCCGCGTACAGGCGTTCCCAGCGGCGGACTTCCGCTTCCTCTGCGTCAAAAAGCGTACGCGTTTGTTTTCCGTCCTGGGACTTGGTATGCAGGGTGTATTCCAGTCCGCCGGTTTCCCATGCCTCCACGGGCCGAAGCGGCGAGCCTATGGAATTTGATTCGTACCAGGCTTCGTCGGCAAAAATCCGCGCCGGCGGCAGGCACACAATCAGAAAAAAAAACAGGAGCTTCATGTTTCTCCCAAAAGGCCGTCAAGGTATTCATCGCGGCCGCCGGGTATGAGGTCGCTCATTTTCTCGCCCACGCCGAGGAACGAGATGGGAAGGCCCAGTTCCCGCGCAATGGCCACGACGATTCCGCCCCGCGCCGTACCGTCAAACTTTGTCAGGATGAGCGAATCCACGCCCACGGCCTCGTGAAAAACCTTTGCCTGGGCAAGACCGTTCTGCCCCGTGCCCGCGTCGATGATGAGAATCTTGCGGTATACGGCTTTTTCGCCGGCTTTGTTCCTGATAACCTTGTCGATTTTTTGCAGTTCCCGCACGAGGTTTTCTTTATTGTGAAGCCGCCCCGCGGTATCGGCAAGGACGAGTTTTTCCCCGCGGGCCGCGGCGCTTTCTATTGCGTCAAAAATCACCGCTCCGGGGTCCGCGCCGGGGTCCTGGCTGACAACGCGGACGCCCAGCCGTTTTCCGTGCAGGATAAGCTGCTCTATGGCGCCCGCGCGGAAGGTGTCTCCCGCGGCAAGGACGATGCCGTCTGTTCCCGCGCCGCGGTAATACTGCGCGAGCTTCGCTATGGTCGTGGTTTTGCCCGCTCCGTTTACTCCCAAAACCAGAAAGACGTTCAGTCCCGCCGGATCGGGGGCCAGCGGCTCAAAGCGTACGAACTCCCCCAGATCCCGGCGCAGAAGCCCAAGGATGTCCTCTTTGGTTTTCGCGCCGTCTTTTTTTGCCATGTCCCGCAGATCTGCTGTGATTTTTATGGCCGCCTGCGCGCCGACATCCGCTTCGATAAGAGTGTCTTCAAGATTATCGAAAAATTCCGCCGTATCGGTTTTTCCGCGAAAAAGTTCTTTAAGTTTTTCTCCCAGGCCCCATATCATTGGCTTACTTCCTTTTTTCTTTTGATTCCTTCCGGGTATTTCTGCGATTCTTCCCCTACCCGTATGTAATCCATCAGTTTCTGTACGGTATTAACCAGCAGCGACCCGCTCAGAAAAAGGCTGCCGAAGTACGCATAGTACATGATTTTATATTGCCTTTCCATATCCACAGCCTTGTCATAGTCGAACCCGGGTTGGCCCGTGAACTGTATATAACCAAAAGCCTCGTTTCTATACGCGCCGTAGAGCATAACGGGTATGGGAACGCTCAGGATGAGGAAGCCGAGGGAACGGTAGAAATCCGCCCGTTTTGCGGCAATCCGATCATCCCAGGAAACGATGTCACGGGGAAGGGTATGGACAGAGCTTAACTCCTGCGATGTGGAGGGAAGCACCTTGCTTTTATAGCCTTCAAGATTTATGAAAAGAATGTCCGGCGTTGCTCCCAGGGGCAGGACAAAGGGGCTTACGCCTTTTTTCAGGGCGCCGAAATACACATCCGCGCCGGGGGGGAATGTTTCCAGAAACACGGCGGGCTGGTCGGCGGGAGTCAGCCGGTAGTTCACGGTCTGCCGGGACTCCGGTTCAAGCGCCACATCCACTTCCAGAAGCTCGTAGCCGTCCGCATGGAAGGACAGGTGATAGCTGCCCGGCCGCACATAGGCAAGCCGCGCGCCGCCGATTCCGGTAAGCTCGCCGTTTACATAGATGTAGGCGTCAGGGGGCTGCGCCGTGATGTCAAGGCTTGCCCAGGGCCGCCCCGCAAGCGAAGCGGCCATACGGAAGAACAGGCGGTCCACGAGGCTGTCCAGCTCATCCGGGGATCCCGTGGCGGCGCCGGAAAAAAGCGTCTGCCGTGAACGCGCCGCGTAGAGGCTGACGGTAAGCGAAAGAAGTCCCGCGGCTTCTTCATGAACAGTTCCCCAAAGAAGGTAATCCACCCTGGCCTTCGCCGCGGCGGACTGTGGTTCCATAACCGGGGGAAGCAGCCCCTCGTCCGCCGCCGTGGCCAGCAGCGTCAGTTTTTTTTCAGGAATAATTTCGATGGTCTCATGATCAAGGGTTTCCAGAATGCGCAGCCTTTCCCGCAGGGGTTCAATTTCTTCCGTAAGCGTTTTCCGCTTCTGCTCGTCGCGCACGGAGATTCCTGAGAAATACAGGGCGTCGCGGCTGGCCAAAAGCTCATTCAGTTTTTTCCGGATTGTTTCTCTTTCCGCGAAAATGATGCTCATGGCGTATTCCCCGCGCTCCCACCCGTCAATCTCATGGGTTTTGATTTCGTGAAGTTTTTCGCGCAGCAGGCGGGCAATACTCACGCCCAAAAAGGACTGCGAAACTGAAGGCCGCCTGCCGGCGGTATAGCTAAACTCCGCCACGCCTATAACAGCTTCCGCGAGAGTATCGCGGGGAATTTCCCACTCCGTGGAGGATGTCTGCCCCGGCAAGAGACACACCGCGAACAGCGCAAAAAACAATCCGGCAAAAATGCGCCGCATGCCTACCCCGGGGATTTCCGGAGGACTTTCTCAATGGCGCTGACAATACGCTGCGGCTGAAAAGGCTTGACGATAAAATCCCGCGCTCCAAGCTGTATGGCCCGCACGATAAGTTCCTGCTCGCCCAAAGCGCTGCACATGATGATGCGCGCGAGGGGATCCTGACGGATGAGTTTGCGCAGGGCGGAGACGCCGTCCATAACAGGCATAACTATATCAAGAAGAACAATATCCGGCTGAGTCTGCATGTAGAGGAAAATGCCGTCTTTGCCGTTTTCGGCCTCGCCCGCGACTTCCATGCCCGCCTCTTCCAGTACGCCCCTGATGGCCGCGCGCATGAAAGGTAAATCATCGACAATCAAAATCCGATTTTTTTTCATTTTCATTTTACGCCTTATGGGTATTCTGCCACAAATATCGCAAATATTCTTCTATGAAAGTATCAAGAGCGCCGTCCATCACCGCCTGAATATTCGAGGTCTCATGGCGCGTGCGCAGGTCCTTGACCATTTGATACGGTTGAAATACGTATGAGCGTATCTGGTTGCCCCAGGAAATATCCTTTTTTTCCGCCGCTTTCTCGGCGTTCTGCCTGTCGCGCTCCTGCCTGTAATATTCGTAGAGCCGCGACTTGAGCATCTTCATGGCTGTCGCGCGGTTCATGATTTGGCTGCGCTCGGTCTGGCAGGCGACAACTATGCCCGTGGGAATGTGGGTAAAGCGTACGGCGGAGTCTGTTTTGTTAACATGCTGGCCGCCCGCGCCGGAAGACCGGTAGGTGTCTATCCGCAGATCCTCCTGCCGTACCTCCACATCTATATCCTCATCGACAACAGGACTCGCGTACACAGACGCGAAAGAGGTGTGCCGCCGCGCGTTGGCGTCGAAGGGGCTTATGCGTACCAGGCGGTGTATGCCGGTTTCGCCCTTCAGGTAGCCGTAGGCGTAATCGCCTGTCACCTGAAGCGTAACGGATTTGACGCCGCCTTCGGCCTCAAGTATGTCGAGAATCCCGGCCTTGAAGCCGCGCCTTTCTATCCAGCGCGTGTACATACGCAAAAGCATGTTTGTCCAGTCACAGGCCTCTGTCCCGCCTGCGCCGGAGTGAATAGTCAGAAACGCGGGGTTAATGTCAAACTCCTCACCCAAAAGTTCCAGAATACGGAGCTGCCTGTAGGTGTTTTCGTAATTTTCGAGATTTTTTTCAATATCCACAAGAAGTCCTGCATCCGCTTCCGGGCGCGCCATCTCGTACAGCTCCGACAGGTCGCCTATCGCGCTTATAAGTTTCTCCCAGGGTTCGATTTTTTCTTTCAGCCGTTTGAGCCGCGTCAGATCCTTTTCCGCTTTTTCGCGGTTATTCCAGAAATCGGGGTTTGCCGCTTCCCGTTCCAGGTCCTGAA
The DNA here is from genome assembly GCA_031274005.1 of Spirochaetales bacterium. GTDB lineage: Bacteria > Spirochaetota > Spirochaetia > DTKZ01 > DTKZ01 > JAISAF01. The sequence continues at coordinate 3,849 of JAISQU010000248.1, read as the reverse complement.
TGTCAACCCGGATTTTTTCCGAGTCAAAGATGCCTCCATGTATCCAGGATTTCCTCGCGCGCCGCTGTAATAAGCCTGCCTAAATCTTCAGTCATGCGGTAAAATTAACAGAATTTGAAAGGAAAAACAATAGAGTTCCGCTCCATTGACCCGCTGAACGCGGACGGATATAGTAGCCTCATGCCTATAAAGATTCCGGCGGCGCTGCCGGCTTATAATGCCCTGATGAACGAGAATGTTTTTGTGATGAGCGAGGTCAGGGCGGATCATCAGGATATTCGGCCCTTGAAGATGGCGATTGTTAATTTGATGCCGACGACGGTTGAGACGGAGATTCAGATTTTGCGGCTTTTGAGTAATAGTCCGCTGCAGGTGGATATTACGCTTTTGCGTATGGGCAGTCACGAATCGCGCAACGCGCCGCCGGGGCATCTGGAACGGTTTTATGTAACGCCGGACAAGGTGATGCACGAGAGGTTCGACGGGCTTATCATTACGGGGGCGCCGGTGGAGACGCTGCCGTTTGAAGATGTGGATTATTGGGAGGAGCTTGCCGAGGTGATTGATTACTCGGCGGTGAATGTGTGGTCGACTTTGCATATTTGCTGGGGCGCTCAGGCGGGGCTGTACCGGCGCTATGGCGTTCCCAAGAGTGTGCTGGGTAAAAAACTTTTCGGGGTTTTTCCGCACAGGGTAAACGAGCGCAACTCCATGCTTTTTCGCGGTTTTGACGATGAGTTTCTGGCGCCGCAGTCGCGGCATACGGCGAGCGACAGGGCCTCCATAGCCGCGCGGCCGGAACTGACCATACAGTCGGAAACCGACGAGACAGGGGTGTTTATTGCCACGGCGCGGGAGGGCAGGGAGATTTACGTTACCGGGCACCTGGAGTATGATCCGCTTACTTTGGACGGGGAGTACCGCAGGGATGTGGCGAAGGGGCTGCCCATAAATATTCCAAGGAATTATTATCCCGGCGATAATCCTGAACTGCCGCCGGTTGTGCGCTGGCGGGCGCACGCCCATCTTTTTTTTCGCAACTGGCTGGGTTATGTGTACCAGGAAACGCCGTATGATTTGCGTGATTTAAAATGACTCTCCTCGCCCTGAGGGGCGGGGGTATGGACCCGCTTGCGAATAAAGTTCATGGAGGGAGTATGCAGACTTCACTTACCCGGCCGCAGGCCTGGGAACTTTTGAAAAAATATAACAAAGACGCTTTTCATCTTGAACACGCTTTGACGGTTGAAGGGGTTATGAGGTGGTTCGCGGCGGAATTGGGATATGCCGGCGAGGCCGAATACTGGGGCATCGCGGGATTGCTCCATGATATTGATTTCGAGATGTATCCTGATGCGCATTGCCTTAAAGCGCCGGAGCTTCTGCGCTCCGGCGGCGCGGGTGAGGATCTGATTCACACCGTGTGCAGTCACGGATACGAACTGACCGTGGATATAAAGCCCGAACATCCGATGGAAAAGGTTCTGTACGCTGTGGATGAACTGACGGGTCTTATCGGGGCCGCGGCGATTATAAGGCCGTCAAAAAGCGTGCGGGATATGGAAGTGAAATCCGTCAAAAAGAAATACAAGTCCCTGAACTTCGCGGCGGGCTGTTCGCGCCAGGTTATTGAAAAAGGCGCGGCAATGCTGGGCTGGGAGCTGGATGATCTTATAGCAAAGACGATTCTGGCAATGCGGGCCTGCGAGGCGGAAATTTTAGCTTTTCGCGCGAAGTCCTTCGCCGGACGGGAGGCGGCCGGCGAAGGTTCCCCTCCTGCCGTATGAACCCCAAGGCCCTTATCGCCATGTCCGGCGGGGTGGATAGCTGCGTCGCGGCTTATCTGATGAAACAGCGGGGCTTTGACTGTGCGGGCGCCATGATGCGGCTTTTTGAAAATGAGGAAGCGGGCATAAGCCGCGAAAAATCCTGCTGTTCAATTGCCGACGCCCGCCACGCCCGTGAGGCCGCGCGGAAAATCGGCATTCCTTTTTTTATTTATAACTTCGCGGGTGAGTTCCGCGAACATATTATGCGGCGTTTTGCGGACTCCTACCAATGCGGGAAAACCCCGAATCCCTGCATAGACTGTAACCGTTTTATCAAGTTCGAAAAATTCCTTGCCCGGGCGCGGCTTCTGGAGTACGAGCGCATCGCCACCGGCCATTACGCGCGCATAGAAGAGGATCCCGGGAGCGGCAGATACCTTTTGAAAAAAGGACTGGACCCGGCAAAGGATCAAAGCTATGTTTTATATGCCATGACTCAGGCGCAGCTTGAGCGGACGGTTTTTCCTTTGGGAGAGCTCACAAAGCCTGAGGTGCGGGCCATAGCGGAGGCGCGGGGATTTGCCAACGCTCATAAAAAGGAAAGCCAGGACATCTGTTTCATACCTGACGGCGATTACGCGAATTTTATTGAAAGGTTCACAGGCAGGGTCTGTGAAAGCGGCCCTGTTGTGGACAGGCAGGGCAATATTCTGGGGCGGCACAAGGGGGCCATTCGTTTTACACGAGGGCAGAGGCGCGGCATAGGGGTATCGACTTCGGGCGAGAGGCTTTATGTGTGCGCGACGGACATTCAGGCAAATACGGTTGTACTGGGAACAGAAGACAGCCTCTACTCGCAGACCTTAACCGCGGAGGATATTAACCTGATTCCCTTTGCGAAACTGGACAAACCTCTGCGGGTAAAAGCGAAGATCCGTTACCGTATGCCGGAACAGCCCGCCGTCGTGGAGCAGACAGGAGAAGACACTCTGCGCGTCAGCTTCGATGAGCCGCAGCGGGCCATTACACGGGGACAGGCGGTTGTGCTCTATGACGGGGATCTCGTCGTGGGCGGCGGAACAATTACCGGGTAAGGACGCCTTTGTGGTTTTCTTAATCCGGCAGTTTAGTTACCAGATCCGTACTTTTTCGGGAGAGAGAATCTGCAGCGTATCTCCCGGATGTTCAAGTACGTAAATACCCTGGTCCAGTGCGAAGTCCCGCGCATTCTCTTCAATGAGGGCGCCGGATACGCTGCTTATATATTTGCGCCGGTCGTTATGGATATCGGCGTAACGCCTCAGGGTTTCCAGGCGTTTCATGTGTTCTTTCACATCCGTCAGGGTCAGTAAGGATTTTACCTCTACAACCATGGCGTAATCCCCGTTTTCCAAAAGAATATCAATCTCGGCCAGAATCCGGTTGTCCGGGCCTTTCAGTTTATGGTTGCGGGAGATGTGGTTAAACTCGTAATTCAGTTCCTTAAACTTCTCTATAATATTTGACGCGGTTAAATGCTCAATAAGATCGCCAAGCCGGCTTCCCAATCTGCCTATCTGCCGGTCGGTTTTTTTCTGGGATTCCCTGAGTTCCATCAACGCAGCCCAGACATCGTCAAAGGTTAAGCCTCTCTGCGGTTCACAAGTCCTTGCCATAACGCGCTCCTTATTTGAAAGATACAGGCGTCTATAAAAATTGTCCAGCCAGCCGACATGCGGTTCGCATAAGCGAACCGCATGTCGGCCCCGGAAATTGCGGTAGATGTCACCAGTGTACTTCACGATTGTCACCAAAGCTGGTGAATATAACGCAATTGCGCAGCAATTGCCGGGTGGTTATGCCCCATCCGCACATTTCCGTGAAAGTGTTCCCGCCGCAGGCGGGCGGAAATTGCGGTAGATGTCACCAGTGCGTTACCCGCGATAAAACAAATCGCCTGAAAGTAACGCCCGCGCCGCGCGCGGGCCGTTCCGGTTATGCCCCATCCGCACATTTCCGTGAAAGTGTTCCCGCCGCAGGCGGGCGGAAATTGCGGTAGATGTCACCAGTGCGTTACCCGCGATAAAACAAATCGCCTGAA
>JAISQU010000199.1 GCA_031274005.1 Spirochaetales bacterium | reverse complement strand
CATGGCCTGGTCCAGGGTTTCGACTTCCTGCGCGAAGCCGCAGAGCGCGGCAAGGCAGAACACGCATACAAGAACGGTTTTTTTCATGGCAAACCCCTAGACCGGGAACACGGCGGTTCCGGGCGGGAGGCTGCAGGGCAGGGGATAAAAAGGTTTATCGGTTTATAATTTCCGGTGGACGCGGGCCGCACAAAAAAGAGGGGCGCGTCCGGCAAAAACTACTTAACGGATGTCGGGGGGGGGCTAATAAAGTTAGATTCAACTAAGCATGACATTTTTGTACAATTTTCCTCCCTGCGTCGGATTTCCGCCGGGCAGCGGCCCGGCCGCGCCTTTCCCGCCTGTGGCAGCAGCACAACCATAATATAGCGCGGAATTCCAAAATTCACAAGGACTTGCAGGGAAGGACAACAGCACTTACCCCCACTATAAAGAATTTAGTTGCACAAAGGCGAAAAAGGGAAAAGAAGATACAGTCATTCCGGGGTTGCATGGGCGGCAGACCGGGGTGTTACAACAACACGGGACTTTCAGCCCACGATTGGCAAGTACGGCTTTTTTAAAAAATTGTGACCAGCCTTTGACTTTGCGATAAGAATTCTCCTAATTCGGAATTCGGGCCCGGCGTATACGAAAACCCTACCGTTATATTCCGGCAACCTGCCTTTAGGCAGGCTGTACGCCGGCTTTTCGCTCCAATCTTTTGGCTGCGCCAAAAGGATTTCGGCTTCAATCCCTTGCGCACCCGGGGGGAGGCAAGATATTAAACAGGCTCTTAACGGCCCTTTGAAAGCTGCGGCCTCTTATTTTTTTGGTTGTTTTTTTCTTACCCGGCGTGGCAATAAAAACCTTTTGGGCTTTGTGGTTTTCCTTCCTCATTACAACTTCTCAAATACCGCTGCCATTATTTCCGCAAGGCCAGGCTGGTTCTTTACGTCGTACAGATAGTGCAAAGCCGCGCGGCTTTCATTCAGGATGGTTTGTTCCCGCGTATCGGCAAGGGTGAAAATCGCGTTTGTGGCGGATGTATCGCTGTGAAAAACCTCCCCGGTAACAACATCGTACAGGGTAAAACGGCAGGAAGCGCCCGCGCGGGGGCCTATGCTGTATTCCGGCATTCCCGGTTCAAGAATTGTTTGCGCGTAACAGACTGCCGCGTAACGCGCGGGGAAGGCCGCGATATTGGCCCTGATATACGCGATAAGGCCGTCCTCGTCAATTTCGCCGCCGCCGGTAAAACGCGCGGGCAGGCTGTAGTTTACCGCGTTCATGCCGAAGCGTTTCGCGGCAAGGGTTTTGAACTGGTTTATAACCAAATTCCCGGTATTCACAACATTCCCTTTTTCCATTTGAATTACCTCAACGCCCGTAACAAAGATTTTTGACGAATCCTTCATATTCGTTACCGCGGCCCTGAACGCCGCAAGCCCGCCTGATTTTTGCGGCGCAAGAACAAGGCGGGAATTTTCCCGGCTTACCGAAAAAATCCCCATGCCGGACAGGGCCTTGTACAGGCCGTCATGGTAGCGGGGCGCGTCGTAAATAATCCGCGCGGGCCCGCCCTCCAGGTTTTCCGCGAAAACCGAGCAGTTCCGGTACAGTTTCTTCGCGAATATATCAAGCTGCGCAAGATACGGCGCGGGATTTTCCGCCGTGTTTAGGCTCAGCGTTACGCAGTCATTCCTCAGCCAGGAATAAAAATCAGGATAAGCCTGAGGCCGCCCCGAACCGTCAAGCGGCGTAATGGCCGGAACCTTTTGCGCGAAAAACCTGTAGGCCAAAAAAGAAGCCTCCTCGTTTTCCATGTAGCGAACAGCCTTCGCGTAATCTTCGCCGTTTATGGCCGCAAGCACATAGGCGACACAGCCGCCGCCCTCCTGCCGGGTCTTCCGCGCCGCCTCGCGCACGCCGCTAAGGCGCACCTGCACCGAAAAAGAAGACGTTTCTACCGAGACGGTAAAAGCGTCCTCAATACCCGAATCATAACCCGAAGAGCGCACGGTAATTTCGCTTTCCCCGCGCACATGGGTCCCGATGGAAGAAGCCATATTCTGCAGCGCGTTATTCCACGCGCTTTTATAGGCGTCCTGCTCCGAAGCCAGCGGCAGGCTGATACCCACAGCGTACTTTACCGCCGCCGTATCCGCCGGAGGCGAAGCCTCCCAATTCGCCGGAACCTGGGCAAAAAGCGAAAAAGCCGAAAAAATAAAAAATACCGAACCCATCAGTTTTTTATTCATTTTATACTCCTTCTATATGTATTTTGGCTGAAAACCTATTCCTGTCTCTTTTTTTGTGTTATACTTGTGCTGAGGAGCGGATACTGTGTCTACGATTATTCTTGAATTACCGGACGATTTGGCTGCTAAGGCAAAAGGCCTATTGGCCCCAGCCGCGATAGAGTCATACATCAGAAAATCCCTGGATGAAACCGCTATGGATGAAACATATCCCCTGGCTGAAAGGCGCGGTAGATCCGGCTATGTACCGGAAAGGCAAAATCAACGGAGACATAATTGGCCCTTTTCATGAAGAATGGGAACCCAAACCGTGATTGTTCTTGATACCATGCAGAGGCGAAAAAACAATGTGCAGCGAATAATAAAAACTTTCATAAAACGCCTTTTTGAAAACTAAAAGAGAATTTTAACCACGGACAACACAGACAGCACGGACAAAAGAAAAATATAATTATTCAGCCATCCGTCATCCCGGCGCATGCCGGGATCTTTTATATTCGTCTGTGACCTGTCAGTGTGGTCAGTGGTTCATCCTCTTCTCTTCTCTTCTCTTCTCTTCTCTACTTCTCCCTTCTCCCTGTTCTCTGTTCCCTATCTTATCTCCCCGTTCACAATTTCAAACACATCCCACCTGTCCGCCGGTTTTGTTTTCGGGTACGGTAAAGGTATGCAAAAGCCTGTCCCTGCCGTAGACGCGAACCGCAGCGCCGGAACGGGCCAGGGCGCGGGAAGAAGAACTGCCGCCGTTGGTGTAGTCATGGACGTACAGAAAATAGCGCCCGCGCGTGTCGGTTTCCATTACCGTTTTAAAAACAGGCAAATCGTAATATAAGGCCATTCTTCAAAATTTTCGCCGCCTGACGGCGGAAGTGAAATAGTTAAAGGGCTGAAGGGTTAAAAAGCCCGAACCGCACGAACACAGTACGTATAATTCTTGTAGTAGTTGTATAAATTGCCGTCGCTGAAACTCTGATACCACGCGTAATTACTATTGCGCTCCGACGAAGACCAGTACAAGCTATTGGTGAAACCACCCAAGCCTTTTGTCTTCAAATTCCTGTACATCAAGTCAAGTTCATCCTTGCTGGGCAAAAACCAGTCCGTAAAACCGTCAAAGTCCAGCGCGTCGCATAGCTGCGCAGCCCTTCCGCTTTCCCCCAACTGCCGCAGGCGTTCCGCTATTATCTGCGTATTCCGCTTGCCGCTTCCTACAGCCTGTCCGGTTCCGCTTACATCCTTCTGGTATGCTCCCCATTCCGCAGTAAATTCCGTCTCCGTCGGCGCGGCTTCCAGATACCGCCAGCCCGCGGAAAATACCCCCTTGTCGTAAAATACAATTCCCCCCGCAGGGCCAAAGTCGCCGATTTTATATGTTCCGCTCCCGGCCTGTTCCGTCTGCGTTACCTTCTCTCCGCTGGCCCCCATGCCCGAGGCAAACTTGCCTACCAGCGCGGTAACGCCGGTGTACAGTTCCCGCGAGCCGCCGCCCATAAAATCATTGGCGCTGTGGCTGAACTGCCCGGTGGACACATCCAGTATCTTAACCGTTACCGCGTAGTCGCTTCCCATCGCGTCCAGAGAGCCGGTTACAATATAGCCGATGTTTTGCAATTGCAGCTTCTTTATGTTTTCCGTGCTGGATATGCTGGACACCTGTATCTTCTGGTTCTCAAGCAGCTTGTCAATTTCCTCCCGCGTAATAATCCGGTACTTGCGCGTCGCCACCATCTGCGATTCCACAAGGTTGCGCACCGTTACCGCGTCGGCTTTAATCTTCTCGCCGCCGATATTGGTACT
>JAISQU010000186.1 GCA_031274005.1 Spirochaetales bacterium | reverse complement strand
CTTATGGACGAGATGGAACGTATGAACAAAGCCCTTGACTTATTACCTTCTCTCGCTGATCCTGTTCCTGAGTTTGTTTCAAACAGGGTATTGAAACCCCTGCGTATAAAACAACCCTTTTACGGTTCTCATGGTTAGATTTTTTAACGTGAGGCACCAACTCCTACGGTTTGAATTTAACGTGAGGCAATACGCGTTGCCCTAGGCTTCTGGCCGCGCGAAGGGATTGGAGGGGCGCGGAGCGGCCCGCAGGGCCGCCTGCGAGTGCGCCGCTCTGCCAACTGAGCCACCTTGGCGAAAAACCTCAAAAACACCGGGAATCGAACCCGGGACCTGCGCTTAGCACACGCCGCGCAAGCGGCTGGAAACAGTATAGCGTTGAATATACGATGGATTCAAGGTGTTTTTTCCGGGATTTTGCCGGATTAGGGCTGTTTTTGTATTTTTTCAGCAAAACAACGCGTAAAAATACTTCTTGAATAATACCGTTCTGTCCTATACCATTAACCAACCATAAGGAAAGGAGGAACTTATGTCAGATACAGTAAATCCCTATCAGAGCCCGGTTGATCCCGCGCCGGTCAAGCTGCAGGAAGCGGCGGCGGGGCTTACCGAAACGATGCTGCGGTATCTGCGCGAGGCCTCGCCCTGGCTGCGTTTTATTGGCATCATCGGTTTTATTTCCAGTGGTTTGACAGCCCTGATGGGTTTGATTTTTATGGGTATGATGACGACGCTGGAATCTTTTTGGAATGATATTCCGGATCTTCCGGACTTTTTGGCCCGGGGTATAGGGGGGGCTTTTGGGTTTATCTACATAATAATCGCGGCGCTTGCCTTTTTTCCAGCCTTTTTTACCTTTAACTTCGGGGCGAAGATCCGTAATTACCAGCGGAGCGGCGCCGATCAGGATCTTGAGGCCGCTTTTAAGAACAACAAGTCCCTATGGAAATTTTCAGGGATACTTGCCATTGTGGGGCTTGCCTTTATTCCGCTTTCCATTGTTGGTTTGATCATCGCAGGGATTGCGTCCGCTTTTTAATGATTGGAACGGGGTACGGCAGGACGGATTCTGTCATCGGGGTACAGACTCCCGAAGGCATTGAATTTGTCCTTTCCCCGGCAGGACTTGCCGTCCGCGCCTGCGCGTATGGAATCGATCAGATCATCCAATGGATAGTTATTATTGGTCTGATGATTGCGACGGAATTCCTTGGGGAAGATGCGGGTATATGGATCATCCTTCTTCTTGTCTTTTGCCTTGACTGGTTTTATCATGTAATTTGCGAATTGCTTTTCCGGGGTCAGAGTGTCGGAAAAAAGATCATGGGGATCAGGGTTGTTTCCGGCGACGGATCGCCAATCAGCGCGGGCGCTTCTTTTCTGCGGAATCTGCTTCGTTTTATCGATACGTACATTTTCTTCTGTCCCATCGCCCTTGTCTGTATGCTTGTAAGCCGGGGTTTCAGGCGGCTGGGCGACTGGGCCGCGGGAACGCTGGTTGTATACACGTCCCACTCCCTTGCCCCCCCGCTGCGTTCCACCGGATATTCGCTTTCGGGAAACTGGTTTCAGAACATAGAGCCGCTTTCCGCGCCGCGTCCGCTTTCCGGCGAAGAAAAGCAGGCGATCATGATGTTTGCCCGCCGTTACCCGCTGCTGGGGGAGGCCAGGGCCGATGAGATTGCGCGGCCCTATGTGAAAACGCTTGGGGAAGGGGCTGAAGTTCCGGCCGGCCCTTCCGCCTGTCTTTTGGGGATAGCCCGCAGGATTGCCGGGGGCGCGCCTTCATGACGGAACAGGGTTTTATCCGGCGGCGCGAAGGAGCGTGGAAGGAATTTGAGCTTTTGATTTCGGGAAGCCGGCGGGAAATATCCGGGCGGGCTTCCGGATTTCCCCGGGCTTTCCGGGAATTGACCCAGGATCTGAATACCGCCAGAGCCCATGGGTTTGATCCGGCGCTTGTTGAACGGCTCAATATACTTGTCGGCGAGGGGAATCAGATACTCTACAGCCGTCATGGTTTTTCATTCAGGACTTTCGCCGATTTTGTGCTCCGTGTTTTTCCCCGCGCGGTCAGATCCCAATGGCGGGGCCTAGGCGCGGCCTTCCTTGTTTTTTACGGGCTCACGTTTTTTTTCGCGGTCCTCTGCGTCCGTTTTCCTGACGCGGTTTTTGAGTTTATGGGCGAGACCCAGGCCGACGCTATCGAAGAAATGTACGATCCCGAAAGCGAACATTTTCTTACCCCGCGTGACGTTACAACCGACGCGGATATGTTCGGCTATTATATTTACAACAACATATCGGTCGCCTTCAGGACTTTTGCCGGAGGTATTCTTGCCGGTATCGGGAGCCTTTTTATTCTTTCGTTCAACGGGATTTTTTTGGGTGTCGCGGCGGCGCATATCATCAATTTGGGATACAGTAAAACTTTTTTCCCCTTTATTATCGGGCACAGCAGTTTTGAATTAACCGCGATCATATTCAGCGCCCAGGCGGGGCTTCTCCTGGGTTACCGTTTTTTTATTACCAGGGGCCTGAGCCGGGGAGCGTCGGTGCGGATGGCGGGGAAGGACGCCCTGCCCATTATCACGGGAAGCGCCCTGCTCATCGTGATTGCCGCGTCCATTGAGGCATTTTGGTCATCACGGGCTGAACTGCCCATGCGGCTCAGAATCGGCGCCGGTATTGCCGGATGGGTACTGCTTCTCCTTTACTTCCTTTTTTCCGGACGGGGGAAGGCAAAATGATTGTTCCTGAAGAAAGCGCCCTCACGCTGAGGAGGAGGAGCATGTGGGAAGCGGCGGATTCCGGACTGCTGCTCTGGCGGGAAAGTTTTGTGTATTTTCTTCCGTTTTTTGCCCTGCCGTTCTGGGTCTGCGCCTTTGTTCTGCGCCTGCTTCCCGACGACATGCGTCTGTGGTCATGGCTTATCCTCTGGTTCCTCAAGCCGCTTTTTGACCGGACGGCGCTGCATGTTGTGTCCATCCGTTTTTTTGAATCTCCCGCCGGATTGAAGCGGATCTCCAAAGGTCTTGGAAAAAGCATATTCCGGGGTCTTCCGGGCGATCTGCTGTGGCGGCGTTTCAGCCCCTGGCGCTCCGCCATGATGCCGGTCAGGATTCTTGAAGGACTTAAGGCCGGCCGGGTCAGGAAACGGAAAAAGATCCTCGTCAAAGGGGGAATTGATTTCTGTGTTGTGATAACAATATGGGGCGTTCTTCTTGAGTGGATACTCCTTGCCGGAGAAATTCTTTTTGGAATTATGATGATCGAGCTCTTCCGCGAAGATCTTCTTTCCCTGGAGGATTTTTGGGTCAGGGGTGAACTTTTTTTCTTTACCGCGTGGTGCGTCAACTATATGCTGGTTGAAAGCATGTATGTGTGCATGGGATTCGGCCTTTACATTAACAGCCGCGTGGCGGTTGAAGGCTGGGATCTGGAATTGCTTTTCAGAAAATTGATCAAGGGCGCGCGCCCGGTTTTGAAGGGCGCGGTACTGGTTTTTATTCTCGCGCTTGGGTTTATTCCCGCGCGTACTGCGGCCGCGGAGGAGGCGGTTCCCCTCGACACTCTGGCGGAAATTCTTGAATCGGATGAATTCGGCGGCGAACGGGACGGATGGGCGATACGCTTTAAAAATCAGCAGGAAGATGAGGAAGAGGAGGAAGCGGCGCCGTTAAACACAGCCGCCTGGGTTGAAAAGGCGAAGGTCTTTTTCGCCGTGTTTTTGCGCCTGTTGATCATAGCCGCCGCGGCGGCCCTTGCGGTCTGTCTGATCATCTATGTCAAGCGGAACCCTTTTTTCAGGGATATGTTCCGTGGCGGCAAACCCAATCAGCGGGCGATCCCTGTTTCCGCCGAAAGCGCCGCCGTCCTCTTTGAACGGGCGCGCCGTCTTTACGGGCAGGGGGATCTTCGCGGCGCCTGGGCGGCCTGTCTTGTCGGAACGATGATCGCCGTTTCAGGCAGCCTCGGTATTTCCTTTCCCGCCGCCGCGACCGAATACGACTGCCTTTCCCTTGTCTTAAAGAAAGGAGACGCGGGCGGTGAATTCACCGGCCTTGTCAAAACCTGGGTAAATTTCGCCTACGGCGGAAGGCTTCCCCCCGACGGCGCTTTTGAAAAGGCCCTTGCCTACGGCGTGTCGCTTTCAGGCGGGGAGGCGGACCGTGGGTAGATACGCGGGTATTTTCGGCATAGTTCTTGCCGTGATTGCGG
>JAISQU010000173.1 GCA_031274005.1 Spirochaetales bacterium | reverse complement strand
TTGGTTAAGGAAATTTATTGTATAGGCATGGTTCATAACCCGTAAATTTAAGAGCCTTTCCATTTTGTGGTAGGCCAACTCACTTTCCGGAGCAGAGCTCCGGGGTATGAACCATGCCTTTCCCAATCAACTCATAGGGATTGAATCATGGATACTCGAAATGCTTCTCTGAATTATAGCAGAATGCCTAACGAAGAAATACATCCTATCGTACAGGCATTCTACAACAATTTTTCCAGATTCCTTCTTGAAAAAGGTTTCCCCGATGACATAAAATTTCATACATCGACTTTTGATATCGTCGATATGATAAACCGCGTAGACAAAAGAAAAGCCTATTACTATTGTTTTCATAAAGAGATGAAAATAAACGAATGTAAAGTGGCGGCGTTATATGCTTATTGGATTTTGAAATTAAGACCTTTCACAATTATTGATGACCGTTACAGGAATAAACCGGAAATTTGTAATATAAACGAAGCGTTTGCGATTTATGTCCTTGGCGCTGCATTGCTTTTAACCGAAAGAATTAAAAACACGGGTAAAGCCAGTTTGTCCTATTATAGTTTATTAGAATATTCTTTCCGGTTTAGAAATTTCAGCATTGATTCATTTATTGTGTTGATCGAATCCATCACGACGGAAACAATAGAACGGGAATATCCGAACTTAGGATATTATAATCAGCTTTAAGAGACCTTCGGATAGAAATTTTAAAGTAGCGGGCTTGACAATAGCAGTGTATCCTCATTAGTCTTATGTCGTAAGACGTCAGTTGTCAGAAAAATTTAACGCGGAACATGAAAGCCGCGGTTCAAAACGCGCAGGGGGGCTGGCCGCGCAAGGGATAGAAGCGGAAATCCCGCAGGGCCGCCGTGGAGCGGCGGGACCGAGGAATTGGAGCGGATAGCCCGGCCCCGCCACAGGCGGGGATGCGCCCTGAATCACGAATTGAAGAAAACGGAGGCTCAGTATGAAAGTTCTTTTTATCGGCGGAACCGGAAATCTTTCCACGGCCTGTACGCGCCGGGCGTTGGCGAAAAATATGGAGGTGTTTCATCTTAACAGGGGCACGCGGCAGGGCAGGACGCCGCCGGGGGTTACGGAACTGCGGGGGGATATCAGGAATCCCGCGGAGGTTGGGAAGGCCCTGGGGGGGCTGCGTTTTGACAGCGTTGTGCAGTTTCTTGCTTTTAGCCCGGAACATATTGAGGCGGATATGGAAATGTTTCAGGGCATAACCGGACAGTATGTTTTTATCAGTTCCGCTTCCGTCTACAAGCGGCCGTCCCTCCATCCGGTTATTACCGAGGCGACTCCCCTGGAAAATCCTTATTGGGATTACGCCCAGCTTAAAATAGCCTGCGAAGAGACTCTCACGCGCAAGGGGAGGGAGAAGGGTTTTCCCTATACGATAATCCGGCCTTCCCATACCTATGACGACGGCTGGATTTTGTCGCAGTTTGTCTCCGTCGATTTTGGCGTAGCGTGGCGGATGCTCAGTGGTTTGGAGGTTGTCGCCGCCGGAGACGGGCAATCCGTGTGGACCGTAACCCACGCCTCGGACTTCGCGAAGGGGCTTGTAGGGCTGCTGGGGAATCCCGCGGCCCTGGGCGAGGCTTTTCATATTACCAGCGATGAGTTTTTAACCTGGAACGCCATACTTACGATGATTGGCGCAGCTTTGGGCGTAAAACCAAAAATCGCCCACATTCCGTCGGAATTTATTATGCGGGTTCTTCCGCACCGGGGCGTGGGGCTTTTGGGAGACAAGGGCCACAGTTGTATTTTTGACAACTCGAAGATACGCCGGTTTGTTCCGGGCTTTCGGCCGGAGATTCATTTTGCCGAGGGTATACGGCGCTCAATTGACTGGTACAACGCGCGGCCTGAGCTAAAGGTTCCCAACCAGACGCTGAACGCGGAGTTTGACAAGCTCCTGGACTGCTGGAACAAGGCTCTTGCCCTGGCGGAAACGCTAAAAGCCTAAGAGCCTGTTGCGCTTAAGCAGCCAAAAACGCGAAACCCGGAATGCACGGGTGAACTATGCGGAGCCATGCAAAGCACGCAAACCGGACTTACCCCGCGCGGGCAATTCTAAATTTTGAGAAATTTTGTTCTAAAATCCCCAAAAATATTCAAATTGCCAGCGATTTGAATATTTTTACTTACATAAAACCCACTTCCAGACAGCAATATAATATATTTAGTCGCATGGCGTTTACAGACATGATCGGGTTTTGGTTTTGGCTCGCCATGAGCCTAAATTTAGAATTGCTGACCCCGCGCGGGCACTTATAACCGGACGCCGGAAAGCCGACATTAAAAAGAGACTTGAAAGAAACCCAACCGGATTTCCGAACAGGTCTCTTATTCAAAAACAACGAGGTTTTCCATGTTTATACGGACGGTTTTTATGCTTCTGGCGGCGGCCCTCATGGCAGGCTGCGCGACACGTTTTCAGGGTAAAGACAGCCTACAGGCGGTACGGGAGCCCTCGCAGCGGCTTATCAAACAGACTGTTCTGCGGCCGGACAACACCCCGGACAGCGTCAGAGAGTTCTCCCGCACTTTTGACGGAAAGCTCGCGCAAGAAAAAATTCTGGACGCGGCGGGCAATGTGCGGGAAATCGTTTACTACGACTACAATAACGGCCTCAGAACCGAACGGCGCAGCTATAACCGGGACAATAAACTTACGGGAAGAAGAACCTACTCCTACACGGCCGGAGGTCTGCCGGAAACAGAAATGTACTATGATGAGAAGGGCGGCCTTCTTATGGTTTCCCGGTTTACCCATGATTCTTCGGGGAACAAAACCGAATGGACGACGAGCGACGCATCGGGAAATCTCATGGCCCGCACCCGCTATGTGTACCGGAAGAAACAGCTCCAGGCGGCGGCTCTTTCCGGCCCCTCAGGAGAAACGAATATTACCATAAGCATCACATACAACGCGGAGGGCAGAAAAGTCCGCGAAACCTACACGAATACGGCGGGAAATACCGAAAAAGAAATCCTTTTCTTCTACGACGAAACCGGCCGGCTTGCCGGCCAGGAAACTTTTTCGTCTTTCAAAACATTTTCCGGAAAAAGCGTTTACGTATATGCGGGGGAAGACGAAGAGCCGGAAAAAATCTTCCGGTATGACAACAGGGGAAATCCGCGGGAAACTGTTATTCAGGAATACGCTCTCGGCGGCGAAAAATCCGGACAGACTCTGTAGCGCCTCGATTAGACTAAACGCTTAGTCCACAACCTCCATCACGCAAGTCTTCAAATACGGCCCTTCGGGAAAAGCCAGCAGGGTCGTATGGTCAAAAGGCTGGGACAGGGTTTTCAGTATACGCACCCGCCGGCCTGCCCTTCCCGCGGCAATGCGGAGAATAGCGGTAAACTCTTCCGGGGACAGCGCGCCGGAACAGGAGCTTGTAACAAAAAGCGCCCCCGGCGCCAAAAGCCCGAAACACAGCCGGGCAAGGCCGCCGTAGGCTTTTTTCGCCTGCTCCAGGTGCGCGGCCGATTTTGCGAAAGCCGGCGGATCGCATACAAGAAGGCCGGGCGCATCCCCCGCCGGGCCGCGCAGAAAACCGCGGAGTTCGGCTGTTTTTGCCTCAAGGTATTCAAAAACATCCGCAGCCTCAAAACGTACGCGGCCCGCTTCCAGAGCCTGCCCATAACCGTTTTCCAAAAGAATGCTCCTGCCCAGACCCAGGGCGGCTTCGGAAGAGTCAACATTAAGAACTTCCTCCGCCCCGCCCGCCAGGGCCGCGAGAGCGAAGGCGCAGGAATAACTGAAAAGATTAAGCGCGCGCCGGCCCGCCGCAAGGCCGCGCACATACAAGCGGGCGTCCCGCTGGTCAAGAAAAAAGCCTGTCTTCTGTCCTTCAATGACATCGGCGTACAGAGGAAGGCCGTCTTCACGGAAGGGCGCGGGTCCTGTTACATTTCCAAAATGAATTTCCGCGGGCCGCGGTTTCAGGCCGTCCTGCCGCCGGGCCTCCGCGTCGGATCTTTCAACAACGCAGGCGGCCCGTACAGGGCCGGCGGGGTCACGCAGGGCTTGCGCTATTTCCGCCCGGCAGGTTTCCATTCCGGCGGTATGAATCTGAAAAACCGCCGTCTTGCCGTACACATCCACTACAAGCCCGGGCAGGTAATCCGCGTCGGCGTGGACAAGGCGAAAACCGTCCGTGTCCGGCGGCAGCCAGCGCCTTTTCTCCACAAGGAGCCGCTCAAAACGGCGGGAGAAAAAATCAGCGTCTATTTTTTCCCTTTCCCGGGAGAGCATTCTGAGGCGGATAGTGTTCGCGGGATGAAAGGTTCCCATGCCGAGAAAATCCCCTCCCGCCGAAAGGACTTCCACAATATCCCCTGCCCGGCAGCCCGCGGGCGCCGAAGCGACGCCGCCCCCGAAAACCCAGGGATGGCCAGCCAGAAGGGGAAATTCCCTGCCGGGTTTAAGCCGCAGGCAGGGCACGGCGGATAAGCCGGTGTTTGTTTTCATATATTTCGCGCCTCCGGGCGCACCGCCGCACAAGGGGCTGGTCGCGGCGGACCATGCGCAAGGGATTGGAGGGGCGCGAAGCGGCCCCGGCCGGAAGGCCGGGGCGAAACCCCCGGAAAGCCCGGTTTTTTGTCCGCCGCGAGGCGGACAAAAAATGCGCCCTGCTTCTTAGTACGCCGTAAGGCCGCCGTCCACAGGAAGCGCGACTCCGTTCAGAAACGCGGCCTCCCCGGAAGCCAGAAACAAGGCCGCGCCGGCGACATCTTCCGCCGTCGCAAGCCGCCCCAGAGGTATTTCGCCAAAACGCTGAGCCTTTTTCTCCGGGTCCTTAAACATTTGCTCAACCAGCGGCGTATACACCGTGCTGGGATGAATGGAGTTGCAGCGGATATTGTCTTTCGCGTAACGCACGCCGACGGTTTTGGTCATCAGCGTCAGGGCGCCCTTTGTAATGGTGTAGGCCTCGGTGGTATACTTGTGGCCCACAAGGCCGCAGATGCTGGACATGTTGATAATGCTCCCGCCGCCGCCCTTGCGCAAAATCGGAATGGCGTGCTTGATGCCGATGAAGGGGCCCTTGACGTTGACCGCCAGCATCTTGTCAAAATTTTCCACCTTCATTTCTTCAATGGGCTCACGGATATTGATGCCCGCGTTGTTCACCAGTATGTCAAGGCGGCCGCAGGTTTTAACCACCGCGTCCAACGCCGCTGTCCAGCTTGCCTCCTCGGCGACATTTAGGCTTTGAAAATGCGCTTTGCCGCCAGCCGCTCGGATTTCCGCGGCGGTTTTTTCCCCCTGTTCGGCCTGAAGGTCGCAGATAAAAACCTCCGCCCCCTCGGCGGCAAACAGGCGTCCGATTTGCGCGCCTATACCCTGGGCGGCGCCGGTTATAAGCGCGGTTTTTCCTTTTAGTTTCATTGTTTGCGGACCTTAATTCCCGCCGCTTTTTCATAGAACTGGATAAGGCCGCCGTGGTCGTCTTTGGCTTTTCCGTCTACCTTGAGGGCCTGGAACATTTCCATAACGCCGGCTGTAAGGGGAATCGGAACGCCCAGTTCATGGGCCGTATCCAGGGCGTTCTGCAGGTCTTTGATGTGCAGCTCAATGCGGAATCCGGGCTTGTAGTTACCCTCCAGAACCATGGGAGACTTCGCGTTCAGAACCGTGCTTCCCGCGAGGCCGCCCTTGATGGCGTCAAACACCTTCTGCGGGTCAACCCCGGCCTTTGTCGCGAGGACATACGCTTCGGACATGCCGGCGATGTTCAGGGCAACGCAAATCTGATTGGCCAGCTTGGTCACGTTACCCGCGCCTATCTCGCCGCAGAGAACCGCGGTGGCGCCCATTTTAAGCAGTATATCCTTTACCTTGTTGAAGTGTTCTTCCTTGCCACCCACCATGATGGCCAGGCTCCCGTCTATGGCCTTGGGTTCCCCGCCGGAAACAGGCGCGTCAATCAAATCTATTCCTTTTTCTTTCAAAGCCTTGGCGACTTCCTGGGAGGCCAGCGGCGCGATGGAGCTCATGTCCACGACGAGGGTTCCGGGTTTCGCGCCTTCGATAATGCCGCCCTTGCCCAGGCACACGGTCTTTACATGGGGGGAGTTCGGCAGCATGGTAATGACTATGCCTTCGCATTTCGCCGCGACATCGGCGGGAGAAGTCCCGCGTTCGGCCCCCGCGGCCACAACCTCATCCAAAGCCGGGGTAACCACATCGAAGGCCACAAGTTTATAGCCCGCCTTCAGCAAATTCTTGGACATGGGCTTGCCCATAATACCTAAACCAACAAAACCAATTTTCATTTCTCAAACCTCCAAATATTTTATGTTTTTTTTAATCGAGTTGTTCAGAAACTAAAGTTTCCGAACAACACAACTCTACTTAACAACTTTTCTGACGGCCTGAGCAATAGCCGCGGCTGTAAGGCCGTATTTTTCGAGTATCTCATCATAGTTTTTCGCGGAAACCCCGAATGAATCCTGAATCCCCACAAATTCCACAGGCCCGCGGCTTTCCGTCCTCAGGGCCTCCAGAATCGCGGACCCAAAACCTCCGACTATATTGCCCTCTTCCGCCGTTACAATGCCTTTCGCGCCCGCGGCGGCTTCGATAACAGCCGAAGCGTTCATGGGTTTTATGGTGCTCGCGTTGAGAACCTTTACGCTTATGCCTTCCCCGGAAAGAGTCTCGGCCGCTTCAAGGGCTTTTGAGACCATAACCCCGTTGGCAAAAACCACGGCGTCATTTCCGTCCCGCAGGGTCCAGAGTTTTCCCGGCGTCCAGTCTTCGCTTTCGGGGGTTACCGCCGGCAGGTCGTTTCTGTTAATGCGGATGTACACGGGCCCGTCAATCTCGTTAATGTGTTCCATCATTTTGACAACTTCCACCGCGTCCGCGGGTGCGAGAACCGTCATGTTGGGCAGGGCCCGCATGATGGCGGCGTCCTCAACGCTCTGGTGAGTTTTCCCGTCGCCAAAATCGGAGAGTCCCGCGGAAGAACCGCAGACCCGCACCTTCAGTTTGGGGATACAGATTGAGTTCCGCAGCTGGTCAAAGGCCCGTCCCGAAGCGAACACGGCGAAGGTGCTCATAAAAGGTATTTTCCCCGCGAGGGCAAGCCCGGCGGATGTCGAAGCCATGTTCTGTTCGGCTATTCCCATTTCAAAATGACGGTCAGGGAACTCGGCCTTGAACAGTACCGACCGCGTGGAATTGCCCAGATCCGCCTCAAGGGCAACCACGTTTTTATCTTTTTTCCCCAGCTCAACAAGGCTGAGGCCGTAGGCCTCTCTCAGGCTTTTTGTATTCAGATTTATCAACATATCTCACCCCTTCTTTTTCGCGGCAGGTTTTTTCACCGCAGGTTTCGCGCCGGATGGTTTTTTGATTGCAGGTTTCGCTGCCACAGGTTTTTTCGCAGCGGGCCCGGCCTGCTTTTTCGCCGCCGGTTTCGCATTTACCGCTTTTTTGTCAGCCGGTTTCTTCGCGGCAGGCTTCTTCGCCGCCTCTTTTTCAATGGCCGCGGCCATGGCGTCAAGATCCGCCTGCGCCTGTTTGAACTGCTCTTCGGTCAGGCTGCCGTTGTGAAAAGCCGCCTTGCCCTCTGCAAAGGAAAAACCCTTCCCTTTTACGGTATTCGCTATAATAACCGTGGGAACTCCCCTGACCTTTTCCGCCTTGTCCAGGGCCGCGACAATCTCTTCCATTTTGTGGCCGTTTATTTTGATAACGTTCCAGCCGAAAGCCTTCCACTTTTTTTCAATATCGGGAATCTCGAAGATTTCGCGGGTAGGCCCTGTTGCCTGCAGCTTGTTACAGTCAACTATGCCCGTCAGATTATCAACCTTGAACTTCCAGGCTGACATAGCCGCTTCCCAAAGCTGGCCTTCGGAGAGTTCCCCGTCGCCCATTATTACGTACACGCGGTTGGGTTTTTTGTCGAGCCTCAGGGCCAGCGCCATGCCGACGCCGACCGAAAGCCCCTGCCCCAGAGATCCCGTTACCGCTTCAATACCCGGAGTCTTCATATCCGGATGCCCCTGAAGAGCGCCCGCCAGGGTTTTTACCTGAGCAAACTCTGACTTGGGGAAATACCCCAGCTCCGCGAGCGCCGCGTACTGAATAAGCACCGCGTGCCCCTTACTGAGCAGGAACCTGTCGCGATTCCCGTCCTTTGGATCGTTCCTGTTTACTTTCATCTTGTGAAAGTAAAGGGCCGCCACGATTTCCGCCAGCGAACTGGATCCCCCCAGATGACCGACCTTTCCTATGCCGATCATCTCGAGCAGATTACGGCGAAGCTGCAACGCGGTTTTCTTCAGCGACGTAATTGTACTCTTATCTGACATTTCTTCCTCCCCCTTTATGGGTATTTTATGGCAGGCAAACTGCCGCCGATAGAGAGACTTTAAGGATGTTTCGTCCGGCTTTTTTCCAGCCGGTCGATTGTTTTAACAACATGCTCATCCATCAGGCGGACGGCTTCCGCCGTGTTCCCCGTTTTGATGGCGTCGAGAATCTTTCTGTGATAAAAAAGGCCGTCGCGGGGCCCCAGGGCCTGCACTATGCCCGTCATTGACGCCGAAAGAGTGTTTTTGATAATGCTGTTTACCTTGATAAAGATAGGGTTTTTCGCCGCCTTTGCCACGGCAAGGTGAAAATCCAAATCCGCTTCGGCGAAGCGCTCCGGGTCGGCGGAAGAGTCCTTCATAACGACCATAATGCGTTCCAGTTCGGCAATATCATCTTCGGTTGCCCGCCGCACGGCAAGCGCCACGGCGCCGGTGTCCATGGACCGCCTGTACTCCAGAACATGAAAAACGCTCGTATGTTCCAGTACAAGCATGGGAAAAAGCGCGTTAAGATACAAATCGGGAGTGATTTCTTTAACAAAAGTACCTTCTCCGTGACGGGTCTCAAGAAGCCCCAGGGTAACAAGTTTCTGCAAACCCTCCCGTATGGAAACCCTGCTGACCCCGAGGGAAGAGGCAAGCTCATTCTCCGAGGGTAGTTTTTCCCCGGGCTTCCAGACGCCCTTTATGACCTGTTCCTGAAACTGGTCGAACACCTGATCGCGGACACGGTTTCTGCGTACCGGCGTTAAAACGGCTTTTTGTTTCATGCGTTGTTGTATGATAACTTACATGTTACAACTTGTCAAGAAGAAAAAGGAAGAATCGGCAAAAAATTATCACCCGCGCGAATTTTTGTCCGAAATGCCGGGACTTTAACGAATTCCCGTCGTGAGGCTGGTGTGATTGGAAAAAGGCATGGTTAATTAATAGAGTTGTTCGGAAACTGCAGTTCCCGAACAACTCTTGTTTAGATAAATCCCGTCAGCCGGGGAACAACCAGAACCAGGTCCGGGATATAGGTAATAAGGAAAACCGCTATCATCTCGGCGGCCACAAAGGGCATAACATGAGGAATCATGCGCTCCATAGGTACTTTCGCGATGGGGACGGCGGTAAAAAGACACACACCCACAGGCGGGGTTGTAAGGCCGATGTTCAGGTTTACCAGCATGACCAGGGCAAAATGCAGGGGATGAATACCGAAGCGCAAAGCTATGGGAAGCAGGATGGGAGTAAGCATAATAACGCTCGCCGCCGTCTCCATTACCATTCCCATGAAAAAGAACAGTACGTTTATAACAAAGAGGAATACATACTTGTTGTTAATAACCGCTGTCATAATAACCGCAACATGTTCCGGTATTTTTTCCAGAGTCAGCACCATGCTGAAAACCTGGCTGGTCGAAATGATGAGCAAAATCGTAGAAGCCACAATGCCGGCGTTTATCAGGCTGTCCACCAGAGCTTTTACCGTCAGGGTTTTGTAGTAGAAGATGCCGACCAGAAAAGCATACAGGCAGGCTATCGAAGCGGCCTCGGTGGGCGTAAACATACCCGACATAATCCCGCCGATAATAATAACGGGAACAAGAATCGCTATAACCGAACGCCGGATAATGCGCAGGGCTTCCGCCGGGGGAATCCTCTCCGTCCGTTTGGGGTGGTTGTATTTACGCGCGTAATAAGCGGCAAGAACCATAAGAGAGGCCGCCACAAGCAGGCCGGGAATAAACCCTCCCATAAAAAGCGCGCCTACGGACTCGCCGGTAACCGAAGCGTAAATAACCATGATGATGCTGGGCGGGATAATAGGGCCAAGAACCGATGAAGTTGTAGTTACCGCGGCGGAATACTCAGGCGAATAGCCTTCTTCAATCATCGCGGGAATCAGGATAGAGCCTATGGCCGCGGTGTCGGCGACCGCCGCTCCGGTTAAACCGGCGAAAACGATGCTCACTACGATATTCACCTGGGCTAAAGCTCCCCGGACACGGCCCACAAGAAGCCGGGCGAAATTCACAAGGTCTTTAGTGATTCCGGTATAGTTCATTATGTTTCCCGCCAGAACAAAAAACGGCAGCGCGAGGAGAACATAATTATCAATACCGCCATACAGCCGCGAGGCTATCGCAATAAGTTTGGTCCCCTGGAAGGCGATAAGGTATATCATGGGAACAAGCCCCAGAACAAAGGCGATGGGAACGCCTATACACAACGTTACCACAAAAAGGACAACGAGTAAAAGCATTTGTGTATTCATGCCGCGCGCCCCCCCGGTTGAGTAATCTCGATCTTTTCGATTCTTTCGATTCTATTCATAGGTACCTCCGCCGCTGATGAGGAATTTTTGGAAATCGTCTTTCTCGCGGAAAAGGCCCACAGTAAAATACATCATGTGAACAAGCATAAACAAAGCGCCCAAAGGCACGTTCATTTTTACGTAGATCATCTGTATCTGGAGGATTGATCCGTACTGCCGCCGCGCGTTCAGGGCTGTTTGAAATCCGTATACAACAGCAATAACCAGAAAAACAATAATTGCCACATATCCGAGAATGATGGCAACTTTCTTATAGCTTTTCTTCATCTTTGTAACGAAAAACTCAATCCCGATGTGATTCCTGTTTCTCATGCCTACAGAAGCGCCTATATAGGCGAGAGAGATAAGACACCACCGCATAAGTTCCTCATTCCAGGAAAGAGCGTTGCCCGCCGTCCGAAAGATGACGCCAAGAATTGACAAAACCGTTACACCGGAAATATAAACAAAAGTCATCCATTTTCCAATGCTGTAGACGATGTCACTCGCCTTTTCCAGTACTCTGACCATAATGCCACCTTAAAAATTTGGAATACAATTAGACTTGTTCAGAAACTAAAATTTCCGAACAAATCTAATGAAAGAAGACAGCCTCCCCAGGGGAGACTGTCTTCTTCTTAAAGTCGTACCTAATGAAGATACCGCGGAGCGGAACTCCCCGGTATGAACCACGTCTTTTTCAAGCAGACAGCTTAGCGGCGCCATCCCGTGCGGGCTTCGGCCAACTGAACTTCGCGCATAAAATTCTCGACAACTTCCGCGCCGAGAGTACCCTTGAGGTAGTCAATAACCGCGGGCTGGGTCACCTCGCGGAATTTTTGTTTTTCCGCGGCGGTGGGATAGTACACCTCCATATTCTTCGCGATAGTCTTAAAGTTCACGATATTGGACACCATTCTGTCCGACACGTTATTGGCTTCCGCGCCGAGCCGGGCGCCCATCTTGATAATCTGCTGGGCGCCGACAGGCAGGCTGTTGTATCTGTCGGGATTCATAACCATAAGGTTTTCGCTCCAGATATGGCCGTCCATCGTTAAATACTTCTGCACTTCGTAAATCTTCCCAAGGCTTATGGAAGAAATGGCGTTCTCATGGCCGTCCACAACATGGGTTTGCAGGGCGGTATACACTTCGTTCCAGGCAATGGGAACGGCGCTGGC
>JAISQU010000150.1 GCA_031274005.1 Spirochaetales bacterium | reverse complement strand
CGCATCAACGCAACAGTGCCGGACGCCGGCGGCCGGTTTTATCTTACATCCGCGGATTTCCTGTGTTCCACTTTGCAGGGCTGGAACGAGTTTACCCTGGACATCTCCGGCAGCGGAACTTTTCGCAGCCGCGGCGCGGACGCTTTCCTGCGGATCGACCTTCCTGTTGAAATTGCCGACATCAGCGCGGGAAAAATCCGCAGAGCCGAAACGCGCTTAACCGGCGAGGAGGCGCTTACCGCCCTGCGCAACAGGCAGGAAAGGCTTACCGCCCTCACGCAGTGGATGCGCGGCAGGGAGGATGTTCCGCCCTTCCGCAGCGTGACGGACTTTGATCTGTGGTGGAAACCCCGCGTTCTGCCGGAAATGGTTTCCGCGGACAGCCGCCCCCCGTCCTGGACAGAAGAAGGCGCGGCCTGGCAGCGCGCTGAGGATATTTCATGGAACACCAGCTATACGCAGGCGATTTTTCCTGAAGACCTGCGAAAGATCCGCGACTCCGGCACTCTGCTGCGGGATTGGGAAGAAGCCCTTGATTGGATATATTTGATGTACGAATGGGAAGATCTTTTTTATGTTTTATCGAATGATATAATTTTTGAAGGAGTACGGTGATTATGGAAGGCGGATACGAAACATTTTCTTTGCTGCAGTTTTTTAAAATGGGCGGCCCCTTTATGTGGCCCCTGCTTGTTTTTTCAATCGCGACAGTCGCGCTGGCCCTTGAGCGGTTCATCTACCTCATGTACCACAATCTGAGGCTTGATGACCTGAAAGAGGCGGTGAGCGCATATCTGACAAAGGATGAGTTGGCCGGAGCGCGCACTTACCTTGAGGGCCTGACCAAACGAAGAATAGGCGCGAGGATTCTTCTTACCTTCGTGACCCACTCCGGGTTGTCGGAACACCGCATGGAAAAAGCTCTGGAGGCAAAAGCCCAAAGCTGCATAGGCGGCCTTGAGAACGGTTTCAACTTTCTTACAACTCTGGGTTCCATAGCGCCTCTTACCGGATTTTTGGGAACGGTTTCCGGCATGATAGGCGCTTTCAAATCCATAGCGGAAGCCACGGAAGTCAACGCGCAGATTGTCGCCAACGGTATTTACGAAGCCCTTATTACAACGGTTTTCGGACTCATCATTGCCCTTGTCGCGGTAACGGCCCACTCCCTTTTGTCCCACGTCGTGGATAAATTCGCCGCCGATGTGGAAAAAACCTGCTCAGACCTTATTACCGAGGCCGCCTCCGCTGAAAACACGGGAGACGCGGAATAATGAAACTTACCCGGCGAAAGCGGCATACCTACGGGGACTCCGCCGCCTTGAGCGATCTGGCGTTTCTGCTGATAATTTATTTTATCGTCATAGCCGGATTCAACATCAACAAAGGCTTTCTGATGAATCTGCCGGCAAAGGACTCCACCCGCTTTGTGCTGAAGGATGATCTTCTGCGTTTTGAATTGGACTCCTCAGGCTCGCTTTTCCATCAGGGCGGCCTCGTGGATATTGCCCTGGCCGAAGCGGAAATCCGGACTCTCGCCGCCTCTCATCCGAATCTCGCCATTGTGCTGGGGGTAGCTCCCGAAGCGCCCTGGCAAAAAGTTGTAGCTTTTGTCGAACTGGCGCAGAAAATGAATGTAGATTCTTTCTCTTTTACCATGACGGCCGGCCAGGCCGGAGGCGCCCCATGAAGATACAGCGCCGCCGCAAAGATTTTATTGTCCCCATGAACGCCATGTCCGACGTGGCGTTCCTCCTGCTCATATTCATTATGCTGGTAGCCCTTATCAACTACCGCCGGGAGGTCAAAATCGACTACCCCGAAGCCAGCGAGGCGAAACGAACCAGCGCGGAAAAAAATCTGGAAATATGGATAGACGAAACAGGCGGGACATACCTCGACGGGCTTCCCGCGAGCCTGGGCAGTATAGAGCTGGCCCTTACGGAAGCCTACCGCGCCGCCCCGGAAACCCGCGTGCATATTATAGCGGACAGGGACACCCCCTTCCGCTATATAAATGATGTACTGGCTATCCTTCAGCTTCTGGAGCACAGGGTGGTGAGTTTTGTGGTGAAAGATGCGTAAAATAAATATAACCCGGCTTGTCGTTTTTGGCGTGGTCGCAGCCCTGCATTGCGCGCTTCTGTTTTTTCTGGTCCTGCGCATGGACGCCGCCGGGATAGTGCCGGACGCGCCTGTGCCTGTGATGAAGCTGACCGACCTTCGTGAGGCTCCGCCTCCTCCCCCGCCGCCGGAGAAACCGCCCCAGATTCAGCAAAGCGCTGAAAGCGTTGCCCAGAATATGGTGGAAACAGAAGAGCTGCCTCCCGAACTTCCGCCGGCCCAGGCATGGAGCCCGCCTGTAGTGGAAGACTATCTTCCCATGCATAAGATATCCGCGCGGCCGGTTTTTGACGAAGCGGAACTCCTCAAAGCCCTGGTGTATCCGCCCATAGCCCAGCGTTCTTCGGTAGAAGGCATGGCGTACCTGGAGCTTTTTATCGACAGGCAGGGCAATGTCCGGCGGGTAGAGATACTGAAGGAAACGCCCGAAGGCTACGGCTTTGGCGAGGCCGCCGCGAAAATCTTCCGCGGCCGCGCAGCCTCCGCAGCCCAGGCCAACGGACAGCCCGTCGCCGTCCGCTTCCGCTATCCTGTGCGTTTTAAGCTGAAAGGGTAGGGGGCAGGGCATAGGCGTTTACTTTTTCCGATATATAATGGCACATTTTTTGCGGCGAAGCCGCAAAAAACCGGGCTATCCGCTCCAATCTTTTGGCAGACCAAAAGGATTTCCGCTCCTATCCCTTGCGCAGCGGCAGCTCCGAACCATATCAGATAATTGCAGCAAGGGCTTGCGACGTTCAAGACGGCGCTTTCACGGAAATGTGCGGGGCGGGGCATAACCAAAAGTGCAATTGCGTTGCAATTGCGATACTTTCAGGAGCTTTGTTTTTTAATCTGTAGAGTACTGGTGACATTCCCCGCAATTTCCGCCCCGCCTACCGGCGGGGGACACTATCACGGAAATTGCGGAAGGAGCATAACCACAACGGCAATTGCTGCGCAATTGCTTTGCTTTCAGGAGCGATGTTTTTTAGCCGGTAGGGTATTGGTGGCTATTCCGGTCTATTCAAAAATATTCATTCATATCAGTATAAGTCCTAACAGATATTCGTTTTTTAAGAAGATCGATAACTTTTCCATCGGGCATCTTACATATTAAGGAATTGAATATAACCGTCTTTATTTCAGGGTTGCTATAATCCGAACCCATACGAATCGTATAGGGATTTTGAAAAATACAGGTTCTTAATGGAAACCCAATACGGAAATGCGATTTCCGGGGACGAAAGGAAGGACGTAAACGCAATTCATCATCATTTTCAAATTTATAGTATCCTCTGCTCCCGTTATAACTGTAAATTCTTTCCTCTATGTAAGAAACTAAAATATATCGCAATCCTACAAATCCGGCAAAAAGAAAGAACAGAATAAACACTAAAATATACAAAAAAGAATTTACCGTTCTCATCTTTACTTACATAAAAAAATCACTCTGGTGTAAATCCATTATTATCAAGACAGACATGCCGAAGTCGTGCGTGTCCGAAATTTTTAACCTTTTCAAGTTCATCTAAAATCATTTGTCCAGTTAATGTAGCAGGGTATCCTTTGGTTTTCTGATACAATTCAAAACCAACACGGATAGCAGTCTCATCTGACGGCGGATCACTTGTATCGTCAGTAAAGAATTGCGCTGCCGATGCTCCTCCAATAAGTGTCGCTTCAGAAAAACCGCAAACCCGTCCCACATAACCATAATGGACATTCGACCAGACATCATACCTATAATCTTTATCTTTATATCGATGATAATGCGAAGATCCGATAGCACCACTTGTAGGATTAATTTTTCTGACAACTGCTTTCGATGCTAAACTATAGTGTTTTGCTTTAGATGAACTTGGACAGTAAGGGGAAAGCATATAAGGTGGTATACGGTGATAGCCTAAGGAGAAAAAGATGGCTAAACGGAAACGGTATACCCCGGAAGAAAAAATTTT
>JAISQU010000116.1 GCA_031274005.1 Spirochaetales bacterium | reverse complement strand
TTCGGGGGTTCCGCCGCTTGCGCGGCCGCTTCGCGCCCCTTCAATCCCTTGCGCCCCACGGTCTTTTGCGCTTTGCGCAATTTAATTCTATAAAGCGCGGGTAAACGCCGATGCCCTGCAGCGGCGGGGTGCACCAATTTTTTCCGTGCGCCTGCAAAACAAAGCCGCACGGCCCGGCGTATACGAAAACCCTGCCGTTATATTCCGGCAGCCTGCCTTTAGGCAGGCTGTACGCCGGCTCTGAAAGCGGGCCCCGGTTTAACCGCGAATATAAAAGGCTGTTTGGTTCGCCGCCGCGTCAGGACGTGAATAAAAAGCGCGTCAGGGTATAAGCCGCCCGCCTACCGGCGGGAACGCTTTCACGGAAATGTGCGGACGGGAGATACCCAGCAGGGCAATTGCTTCGCAATTGCGTTGTAACCAGGAGTTTTGGGGTCAAGCCTGAAGAGGGTTGGTGACTTTTACCGCAATTTCCGGGGCGATTCCCCCCGCCGATGCGGGGTCGACGCTTTCACGGAAATGTGCGGACGGGGCATAACCATCACGGCAATTGCTGCGCAATTGCGTTATATTCACCAGCTTTGGTGACAACCGTGAAGGGTACTGGTGACTTTCACCGCAATTTCCGGGGCGACTTCCCCCGCCTATGCGGGCTTGACGCTTTCACGGAAATGTGCGGACGGGAGATAACCAGCAGGGCAATTGCTTCGCAATTGCGATTTAACCAGGAGCTTTGTTTTTCCGCATGCAGCGTACCGGCAGCTTTCACCGCAATTTCCGGCGCCATTTCCCCCGCCGATGCGGGCTCGACGCTTTCACGGAAATGTGCGGACGGGAGATAACCAGCAGGGCAATTGCTTCGCAATTGCGTTGTAACCAGGAGTTTTGTTTTTCCGCATGCAGCGTACTGGCAGCTTTCACCGCAATTTCCGGCGCCGACATGTGGTTCGCCTATGCGAACCACATGTCGGCTACTTGACAGTTCGTGCGGCTTTGCCTAGGATAATCCTGTATGATTTCAAAAACGGAGATTACCGCGATACGGGAACGGCTTGAAGCTCTTTCCGAACCGGCCCTACGGGATCTGGCGAAGAAAGAAGGAATCGAAGTTCCGGCGGATGTCGCTAAAATCCTCCTGGTTGATCTTCTTTTTGAAGTGCTTGAGGATAAACTGGAAGAGCGGGAATCGCAAAACAATGATTCCGTGCGTTTTCTGCAATTAAAATACGATCTTTCATATATTGAGGAAATCCGGGAAAATTCGGGCCGCGATGATTTTTTTCCTGAACATTATAATTCTACGCGGATTGTGCTGATGCAGAGAGACCCGTTTTGGGCTTTTGTGTACTGGGATATCAAGGGGGGGACGCTGCGGCATATAAAGAAAGAGCATAACGCGGATACTATTGCCCTGCGTGTTTTGCGGGTTAAAAAGCCGGAGGCGGGCGGAGCTGTTCCGGCGGTTCTTGATTCATTCGATATTCCCATAGGAGTTAACGACTCAAGCCGGTATATCAATATTCCGGAGCAGGATGCGTTTTACTGCGTGTCCCTGATTCTTCAGGGGCAAACCTGGGAAAAAACGCTTATTACATCAAATATTGTGTGCGTTCCCGCGGCGGTGGTCGCAGACAGTTTCGCGGCAAATGACATTATCGTTTTGTCCGAGGTGGATAAACTCGATGTTGCGCGGCCCGGGGAGCAGGCTGTTCCCTCTCAGCAGAAAACTATACCCCAGCGGATCTGCTCTCCGGAAACAGCCCGGTTTCTTGAGCATGGCAGATGAGAATGAGGATTTTGTATGTGTAAAGGTTACCTCATCTTTGTTTTACATGCACATTTACCTTTTGTAAGGCATCCCGAAGACGAAAATTTTCTGGAAGAGCTATGGCTGTACGAAGCGATTTCCGAGACCTATTTGCCCCTCCTGCGGGTTTTTGAAAGGCTGGAAAATGACGGAGTGCCCTTCAAGCTGACATTTTCCATTTCTCCGACTCTGGCCGCCATGCTTGAGGATGAGCTTTTGCAGGAACGGTATATCCGGCATCTGGATAAGCTGCTGGAACTTGCGGAAAAGGAAGTGCGGCGTACAGAGGGGGACCCCCAGTTTCATCCTCTGGCGCTGATGTACCGTGAATTGTATACGGCGGCGCGCAGGGATTTTGTCGAGGTCTACGGAAAACGCATCCTGAGAGGCTTTGATTTTTTCATGAAAAAGGGGCGGCTGGAGGTCATTACCACAGCGGCGACTCACGCGTATCTGCCCCTGTACGAAATGTATCCGGGTAATGTCCGGGCCCAGATTCAGATTGCCGTGCAGGCGCATTGCAGCCTTTTCGGCAAAACCCCGAAGGGATTCTTTCTGCCTGAGCTTGGGTATTATCCGGGAGTTGAGGATATACTGAAGGCCGCGGGCGTAAACTATTTTTTTACCGCGGCCCACGGGCTTCTTTTTATTCCCGGAGGTTCGCGCTACGGCGTCTACGGCCCTGTAATTTGCCCCAACGGCAGCGCCGCTTTTGGACGGGATGTCGCCTCGGCAAATGTCCTGTGGTCCGCCAGAGAAGGGTATCCGGGAGATTTTTCCTACAGGGATTTTTACCGTGACATTGGATACGATTTGCCTTTGGATTATATCTCCCCCTATCTGCGCGCGGGCAAGAGCGCTACCGGCTTTAAGTATTACGCCATTACAGGGCAGACAGACCAGAAGGTTCCGTACAACATTGACGCCGCGCGCAAAAAGATAGAAGAACACGCGGATAATTTTATCTACACCAGGCTGCTGCGCTCGCGCAAACTGTGCGAGATTATGGACCGGCCTCCTCTTATTGTGTCGCCCTACGACGCGGAACTTTTCGGCCATTGGTGGTTCGAAGGCCCCCTGTGGATAGAGACCCTGTGCCGGAAGCTGGCGCGGACGGAAGAACTGCGGATGATCTTCCCCCAGGAGTATCTGGTAAAGTATCCGTCAAACCAGACGGCGCAGCCTGTTTTTTCGAGCTGGGGGAACAGGGGGTACTCCGAGGTGTGGCTCGACGGCTCCAACGACTGGATATACCGCCACATCCACAAGGCTGTGGAGCGCATGGAAGAACTTGTGCGCCGGTATCCTGACGAGAAGGGTTTGAAGGAGAGGGCGCTGAACCAGGCCGCGCGTGAGATTCTTTTGAGCCAGGCTTCGGACTGGCCCTTCATTATGCACGCGGGGACAACCGTTCCGTACGCCGTGCGCCGTATCAAGGAACACCTTACGAGTTTTACGCGTATCTATGATTCCCTGAGCTCCGGTACGGTAAGCACCGAGTGGCTTACCGCGCTCGAAAAGCGCAACAGCGTTTTCCCCGGCCTCAATTACCGCATTTTCCACGGGTAACCCCCCGGCGCGGGGAACACCTCAAGCCCTGGGAGCCTGTTGCGCTTAAGAGCCTGTTCAAAATCTCCTTATAATTCGGAATTTGGGCCCGGTTTGCGGCGTAAAACGCCGCAAACCGGGCCAGGAAATCGCACGGCGAAGCCGTGTGCTTGCAAAATAGGGCAAAACGGCCCGGCGTATACGAAAACCCTGCCGTTATATTCCGGCAACC
>JAISQU010000111.1 GCA_031274005.1 Spirochaetales bacterium | reverse complement strand
GGGCTTTTCGGGGGTTCCGCCGCTGGCGCGGCCGCTTCGCGCCCCTTCAATCCCTTGCGCCCCGCGGGCTTTTGCGCTTTGCGCAACTCAATTTTTTATAGTGGGGGTAAGTGCTGTTGTCCTGCTTTCACGCAAATGTGCGGGCGGGGCATAGCCCGGAACGGCAATTGCTGCGCAATTGCGTTTTAACCGGGAGCTTTGTGGCCAAGCGTGAAGCGCACTGGCGGCCTTCACCGCAATTTCCGGGGCCGGGGCGATAAAAAAATCGAACGGCTTCGGTCCGCCGCTAGAGAGAGCTTTTTTTATCGCCCCGGTCTTTGTGTTTAGTTTACCATGAGTTTAAATTTGGAATTGCTGCCGCATCCCGGCAGGCTCTTCTGAAATCCCGCCGTTTCTGGTACACTTTCCGCCATGAAAAACTTTGGCCCCCTTACTATTGACCCCGCATGGTTCCGGCCGGATGCCGTGGACAGCGATACAATCCGTTTTAACGAAAAGCTGGAAAAGCTCATGGAGGCAGAACCCCCGGTGAACGAAATCCCGGCGGCGGAATCCCGCCGTCTGCGCGAGGCCGGAACTCCGCGTACAGGTCCCATAGTTCTTTCGCCGCGGGCGATACAACGCGGCATTCCCGGTCCGGCGGGGGAGGTTCCCCTGCGGATATTTCTTCCTGAAAAAATACGCGGCGTTTTTCTGCATATCCACGGAGGCGGCTGGGTTCTGGGCAGGGCCCACCTTCAGGACCCCTATCTTGAGGCCATGGCGAAAAATACCCGCTGCGCGGTTATCAGCGTGGATTACAGGCTGGCGCCGGAACACCCCTACCCCGCCGCCCCCGATGACTGCGAGGCCGCCGCGCGGTGGCTTATTGAAAACGGAGAAAAAGAGTTCGGCGCGGGTAAGTTTATCATAGGGGGAGATTCGGCGGGCGCGCAGCTCTCGGTTGTAACGCTTCTGCGTTTAAAGAAAAGCCGCGGCAGGGATACCGGCTTTGCCGGCGCTCATCTGGTGTACGGGGTTTTCGACCTGTGCGGCACGCCGAGCATGCGCAATTACGGAAAACGGCGCATTGTCCTGAATACCTCCTGCATGCAGTGGTTCGCCGATCAGTTTGCCCCGCCGGAAATCCGCAGGCAGCCGGATGTCTCGCCTCTGTACGCTTCGGCCGAAGATCTTGCGGGTATGCCGCCCGCAATTTTTATTGTGGGGACCGAAGACCTGCTCCTGGATGACAGCCTCTTCATGGCCTCGCGGTGGGTAAGCGCCGGCGGCAGCGCGGAACTGGCTGTCTATCCGGGCGCGGGGCACGGTTTTATCGGCATGACGCATTCTCCGGCAAAAAAAGCGCGGGCAAAGGGTGAGGAGTTTTTCGAGGCCCTGCTCGGCGGGTAAAACCTGTTTTACCCGCCGGAACGCCTACTGAGAAAGTCCTGATAACCGAGCTGGTTCCAAAACTGCGAAAACCCGTGGGGCGCAAGGGATTGCAGGGGCGCGAAGCGGCCGCGCCAGCGGCGGAACCCCCGGAAAGCCCGGTTTTTGCAGAGCAAAAATGCGCGCGAATGATTACGGTTTTTATTTTGGAACCGGCTCAACCCTATTCCTTCCGGACGGCGACATGAATGCGGTTGCCGTTTGTCATTTCTATAATCGCGCCTTTCAATTTGTAGACGCCGCCTTTCTTGTAAGGCGATTTCGGGGCAATCGCGTCTTCGTCCAGGATGCGGACTTTCAATCCGAGTATGCCTCTTTCAATGCGGAAGACGCCTTTTTCGGTGTCGCCGATTCCGGGGAGAGAGCCGTCGGCGGAATTCAGAAGAATCCCTTTCATGGGGCCGAGTTTGCGGCTGAGGGTATTTGCCTGGCCCGCGATATTGTCACTGACGACAATGTCGACGACGCGCAGGGCGCGGAATATAATTATCCCCAGTACCAGAAGCAGGACAACCAACCCCCCTATGCCTATGTTCAGAAGAACGGAAGCGGGAATACCCGTGAGTTCTTCAATTTTTTTGAGCAGGACGGACAAACCGGATTCTTTTTTTTCTTCGGCGCGCCTGCGCTCGGCTTCGGTTTCGGCCGCGAACGCGGCAGCTTTTTCTTCTTCAGCGCGTTTTTGTTCCGCAGCCTCGCGCGTCTGCGCCTGCGTATCCACTTTCTCGACATAGGCCCGCATCGTAACATCGGAAAGTTTTTCATCGGTACGCGCATAGATTGATCCGGGTACAGAGTCGGCTATGCTCTTTGCGTCTGTTTCAGCGCCTATGCCGATGACATAGAGGAACCAGCCGCCTTTGGAAATTTTCTCGCCGAGAGACCGGAACCCCTCGTCTAGCGCAAGGTCTTTTCCGTGATAGGGGCTGTGGCGCGGCGGCGTGTTTTTACCGTCGGTTATAAACAATATGACCTGCCGGACGCCTTCGGTTTTCCGGCCTTCCAGAACAGAGGCCAGCGTTTCCATGGCGGTTCCTATATCCGTGAAGTCGTCCGTTGCTTTTAAACCTGCCATAAGGGCGCGCAGCTCCGTTTTGTCGGCGCCGGAGGAAAGCGTGCGGGAAAACTTCTCCGAAGCGGAATTGCCGAAGGTTATCAGGGTAAAACTGTCGCCCTCTTTCAAAAGGCCGGTAAAAACTTCCTCATCAATATATTCTTTTACACTTTGGAATTTATTCTCTTCGTTCATGCTTCCGGAAATATCCAGAATGACAAAAACTTCCCGTTTCGCGGCCTCACGGTCGGCTTGAGTTTGGGCGGAGGCCAAAGCAATTCCGGTGAAAATCATACAAACAACAAATACGGGCATAGTACGGAGCTTCATGTTTTCCTCCTTCCCATATATAATCGGCGTTTTGCGCCGATTGCACTACACCGCTTATAATACTCCGTTCCGCACATGTTGGCAACCGGGCGACTTATACCGCAACGGCGGGGGTAGTCGCCGCCCGGACTGGGGGGGAGTAGTAACCAAGGTTAGTAAGGCGTGTC
>JAISQU010000054.1 GCA_031274005.1 Spirochaetales bacterium | reverse complement strand
CTGCGCCGATGGTACTGCCTGTTATGGGTGGGAGAGTAGGTCGTCGCCAGGCTTTTTTATTTAGAAGAGAAAAAAACCCGTGCGAACGAACTCCGCCTATCCCAAATAAAAAAAGAATGCTAAGCGCGGAGAACACATACGGAAGAAAAAAATACGATAAGAGCCGGTTCCAAAATAAAACCATTTTGTGAAGCCCGTGGGGCGCAAGGGATTGAAGGGGCGCGAGCGACCGTCTTGTGTAAAGACGCTTACAAAATTGCTTTGCAATTTTTCAGGTCTGCTTTTACGGCTTGGTTAGGCTGCGGCGGAACCCCCGGAAAGCCCGGTTTTTTGTGGCTTCGCCGCAAAAAATGCGCCATAGATGACTTGAAAAAAGTAAACGACTGCCCTGTGGAGGGCTTGTTTTTTCTGCCGTAGTGCGGTACATTTGGTAGTATTTCTAAATCTCGATTGGTAGTGTAAGGAGTTCATGCTATGAAAAAAATTCTTTTATTATGTATCGCGGCCTGCGCCGTGTTTTCTTTTGTATCCTGTTCGTCAACACGAAGTGTTACGCGGGTTTCTGCGGATACGCAGATTGACTTGAGCGGCCGCTGGAATGATACGGACGCACAGCTTGTGGCCGAGGCCATGATTGCGGATGTACTGCGGAGGCCCTGGATTTCTGATTTTACCGGCGCAAATGACAAAAAGCCTGTGGTTATCGTGGGGGATGTACGCAACCGCAGCACTGAACAGATCGAAACGCTTGTTTTTACGAAGAGTCTTGAAAAAGAGCTTATCAATTCGGGTAAGGTCAGGTTTGTGGCGAGTGAGGCTGAACGGGCCGGCGTCCGGGAAGAGCGCATGAATCAGCAGACTGAGGCCAGCCCTGAAAGCATGAAACGTCTGGGACAGGAAACCGGCGCCGACTTCTATCTCGGCGGGGTTATTACCTCTGTTACCGACAGGGTCGACGGGCAGAGGGTCGTCTTTTTTAAGGTAAACCTGGAACTTATTGATATGGAAACAAACGAAAAAGTCTGGATCGGCGATAAGGAAATCAAAAAAATTATTGAACAGTCCAGGTATAAGCCATAACCGGGGGGGCGCAGCTTCCATGAGGAAAATATTTTCGGCGCATATGCGTCTTTCCGGAATGATTTTGGTTTTGGCGGCGGGCTTTTTTAGTTCCTGTGGAACTACCCGGAACGCCGCGTTTATTCCTTTTGATAAAATTGTCGCCGACCATGAATATCTTGAGGCGGCGGACGCCCTGGAAGAAGCGGCCACGGGCGAGGACGCGGAAGAGTTGTACCGCGCGGACAAGGATGAGGTTCTGCGTTATCTTGATACCGGCGTTTTGTATCATATCGCGGGGGAACCGAAAAAAAGCATAGAACGCCTTACCGAAGCTGAGATTCTTATCGAAGACAATTATACCAGGAGTATCAGCGACGCGGCGGCGTCTTTTCTTCTGAATGATTATTCGCTGGTATACTTTGGCGAGGCTTACGAGGACATTTACCTGAATGTTTTCAAGGCTCTGGATTACCTCAAGCTGAACGATTTTGACGGCGCGTATGTTGAAATACGGCGGGTAGGGGAGAAGCTGAATCTTCTTGAAGATAAATATGGCAGGATCGCGGACAGCATAAACGAATCGGAAGACTCCGCCGGCGCCGTACCGAAAGGTGAAATTGAATTTCATAATTCAGCCCTCGCGCGGTACATCAGTATGCTTCTCTACCGCGCCGACCGCAACGTGGACAGCGCCGCGATTGATCTGGCCCAGCTCAAAAGGGCCTTTGAGGATCAGCCCGCCATTTACGATTTTGGGCTTCCCAAAAATCTTGACGATATGCTCACGCCCACATCTCAGGCCAGGATCAACATCATGGCCTTTGCCGGCCCGGGGCCTGAGAAGAGGGCTTCCGCGCTGCGGGTTACCGCGCGGGGAGGGCTTATCCTTATCACGCAGGAGACGGAAGATAATTCCGGAAATATGAAACTGACGGACCTGACGCCCATTGCTTTTCCTGTTCCCGGTCCGGGCCTGAACTTTAAGGTTGAAACTCCCGTTATGTCCGCGCGCCATTCGCGGGTTACGCGGATTCAGGCCCTTGTAGATGGAAAACCGGCGGGGGATTTGTCGCTTCTTGAAAAGATGGACAGGGTCGCCATGGAGACCTTCAAACTTAATGAAACAATCATTCTTGTGAGGACCGTTATCCGCGCTGTACTTACAACCGCCGTGACGGGGACCGCCAAGGGCGTGGCTAACGATCTTACCAAAGATTCAGAGCTTGGTTCGCTTCTTTCTTTTGTGGGCGGGATTGCTCTGGATGTCGCCGCCGATATAAAAGAAGAGGCTGATCTGCGGCTGGCCAGGTATTTTCCCGCTAAGGCGTATGCCGGGGAATTTCTTGTGGCCCCCGGTGAGCATGATGTTGCCATTGAGTTCTACAACGCCGCGGGCGATGTTATCTACACGGAGGAAATTCCGCCGCGGGAATACGCTGCGGGAAAACTTAATCTTGTAACTGCTTATGATCTGGAATAAAATTGAATATGAGGTTGACAAAATGAAATTGCTAAAAATTACGGGACTGCTTGCGGTTCTGGCTTTTCTTGCCGCCTGCGGGAGTACGGGGGCTTCTGTTTCGGAAACTTCACGGGGAGTTTCCGGCGTGCCGGGCTGGATGATGGATCTTGAGGCCGAATATCCGGATGCGAAGTATCTTGCGGCAGTGGGTTCGGGCGATACGCGCCGCGGCGCGGAGAATGACGCCACCGGAGCTCTGGCGCGGCTTTTTACCGTTAATGTGAAGGTTGATGCGGTTGCCCAACAGCGCTACGCGGAACTTGTAAAAGGCGATAAAACCTATACAGAATCGGAAAAGGCCATCAGCGAGACCGTGGGGACGCAGGCAAACGAGCAGTTTGTCAATCTGCGTTTCTCCGACCCGTATACCGATGAGCGCGGAACCACGCATGCGGTCGCTTATATTGAGCGCGAATCAACGGCGGCTATTTACCGAAGCCTTATCCAGAAGGATCTGGCGAAGCTCGATGATTTTCTGGAGAGGGCTTCTTCCATGTCCGGCTCATTGCAGCGTTACGCTTTTTATGACGCGGCGTACAGCGTCGGGCTCAACGCCGAGCGCATGATAGGTCAACTGCGCATTATTCACGCAAACACCGCGCGGCTGCTGGAGTCTCAACTGGACCTGAGGAAGGTTGCCGCCGCGCGGGACAGCGAGGCGGGAAAACTTACCTATATGATTGCCATAACAGGGGATGCCGATCAGAGGCTCGCGGGAATCATACGCAAAACTCTTGAAAGTATGTCGCTCTCGTATCAGGAGCGCGGTCTTTTGATGGTCAAAGGCTCCTGGTCTGTGAATCCTGTTACCCTGACCGATCAATTCAAGTCGGTTCAGTGGGCGGCGAATATTTCCCTGTACGACGAATCCGGCGCCGCCATAGCCACTTACGCCAAACAGTCACGGGAAAACGGCCTGAACGAACTCCAGGCCGCCAACGTTGCCTACAGGCAAGTGGAGAAAAACCTGACTACGGATTTCCTGAAGAGTATTCAGAATTATCTGACGCGCATAGTCACCGGGGGTTAGGAGTCTGTCGGGCTTCCAATAAATGTGAACCGAAGACGGCTCTTTAGATTTTCGGGAAGACCCGAAAACGCATTACGCCCGCAATTTTGCCCCGCAAAATTGCGCCGCCTTGAATCTCGCGGGGCCATTGCGGCAAGGGCCCCCGTCTTAAGGTCATAGGCGTTTCTAAACGCGCACTCATTTTACCTCAATTTTCAGGAGCTTTTCCCACAGGCGCACAATGGCGGGCTGTGATTTTTTGCCGTCGCCGCCTGCGCGCGCGGCTTTGAAAATTTCGTGAACAAGGGCGGTAACAGGCGTAAACACATCAAGGTCGCGGGCAGCCGATAGGCAGTAGCCCAGGTCTTTCCAGTGAATATCGACCGTGCCTCCGGGTTTAAACTCCCGCGAAAACATGTCTTTCGCCGCGACATCCAGAAGTTTCGACCCTGCCCATCCGCCTTTTATGGCCTCGTAGAGAACCTTGGGATCAAGGCCCGCCTTTGTCCCCAGGGCAAAAGATTCCGCGATAGCGGAAAAAGTCGATCCCACGATAATCTGATTAACGCATTTCGCGAGCTGCCCCATGGAGACGCCG
The DNA here is from genome assembly GCA_031274005.1 of Spirochaetales bacterium. Taxonomy (GTDB): domain Bacteria; phylum Spirochaetota; class Spirochaetia; order DTKZ01; family DTKZ01; genus JAISAF01. The sequence goes on along the minus strand of JAISQU010000054.1, from coordinate 1,734 downwards.
CCCGTGCGTACAACCGAAGATCCCATGGCCGCCATATATTTTTTGGCGCTCCTGAAGACTTTTTCGTCCCCGCCGGCCATAAAGGAAAGCGTTCCCTCTATCGCCGCTTTTTCTCCGCCTGAAACCGGCGCGTCAAGAAAGGCAATCCCTTTTTCCTTTAACGCCGCTTCTATTTCGATTTCCGTCCGCGCCTCGGTCGTGCTTGTATCGATAATAAGGCCGCCCTTTCTCATGGAGGAGGAAAGCCCCCTGTCTCCCAGAACAACGCTCTTTACTACTTCGGAGGAGGGAAGCGAAAGAAACACCAGGCCGCAGCCCGCGCCGATTTCTTCTACCCCGGAGGCCGCCTTTACCGCCTGCGATGCCGCGGCCGCCGTTTTCTTTTTATCCGCGTCATATACCCACAGGCCGGGAAACTTTTTCGCCAGGTTACGCGCCATCGCGCTTCCCATAACCCCTAAACCGATAAAACCTATAGTTTGCGCCATCTCAAATTCCTCCTTAAAGATTCCGTAAATTTTATATCCGCGTTAATCGCTATGTTTGCAGTTTTTCCACAACTTCCTTTAACGTAGTATCATCTCCCACATTGCCGGGAAAAACAACATAGGGAAGGCCGGGCCATTTTGTTTCTTCGCCAAGTTCCCAGAGGGGGACGCTTTTTGCTATCTGCCCCGCCACGCGGGCTTCCCTGACGCCCAGCCCTGTACGCGCGGTTTCTATGCTGGTTATGCCGCCCTTCGCGACAACAAAAGAAGGCCGGACGCCAATGGTTTTTACCGTAGCGCAAAGCGCCATCATGACCCTGCTGCCGAAGTCCAGAAAGTCCCCGCCCTCCGCCTTTCTGACCGCGCGGGATGTATACACAACAGCGGTCCTACCCGCTCTCATGGCCGTATCCGCAAGGCCCGCGACCCGGTCCGACTCGGCCCTGAGGGCTGCCTCCGATCCGACAAGCCGGTTTACATCAAGCTCCAGAGCCTCGCATCCGCCGTCCGCGAGAAGGCTGTTAAGCTGCCTGCTTGTTTTACCCACATAGGAGCCCACAACGACAAGGCCGGGTCCCGCCGCGAGGCCAAGCTCTTGAGCCGTAAGAAGCGGCCTGTCCAGAAAACCGCCCCGCACCTTGACGAAGCAGGCGGCGCAGCGGTAGACAAAGCTCTTGCCTGCTTTTTCCGCTTCGGCGACAGCCAAAACCGCTGTTTCTATATCTTCGTAGGCCGCGGCGTTCAGGATAATGGGAACCCCGCCTCCGGCTTTCATCAGTATCTCGCGCGCGCCCCCGCTCCCGCCGCGCAGGGTTTCCAGCGAAAGCGAAAGAACATCGCGGGCCTTCCAGCGGCCTGCGGTCTTTTCCTCCACCCATTCCTTCAGGTTGCTTTTTGTGTAACCGAAATTCGGGTCTTTGGCGAACTCGGTATCTCCCGCCATAACCATCTCGCCGGAAGCCTCTTCCACCCAGTGAACGTCGTCAATGGTATAGCGGCCGGCCTCGAACAGGGCCGGCGCGATGATAACCCCGTCCGCTCCCGCTCCGCAGCCCGCAAGAAGCGCGTCCACCTCGGCCGGATAATGTCCGCGCAGGGTACTGTCGCTGCGGGAGGCCAGGAGAACCCGCGCGCCGTGTTTGTCCGCTGCTGTTTTCAGATTCGCCGCAAACTCAAAGGTGATCTCGCGCATCTGCGCCTCGGGGTACGCCCGCGAGTTTGTGCACACATAAAAAACCGCGTCCTT
>JAISQU010000320.1 GCA_031274005.1 Spirochaetales bacterium | reverse complement strand
CCCCTGGGCCGCGCCAGGGATTGCAGCGTAAATCCTTTTGGCACAGCCAAAAGATTGAAGCGGAAAGCCCGGTTTTTTGCGAAGCAAAAAAGGCGCACGGAAAAAATTGGTGCACCCGGTCTTCCTGCGAATACCGGTTCAACTCCACCAGCAGGTACTCGAAGCCGGGGACGTATTTCGCGAAAATCCCGCACATTTCCGTCCTGTCGGCAAAGTTCAGTGGCGCTGTCCAGGTTTCCGGGCCATCATAAAAAATGACAGGCAGCACAGGAGGGTAGCTGAAGTCTTTTGTCTGAATGATACCCGGATGTTCCCGATTTACCTCTTTTTCGTACTGGTCAAGAATCAGGCAGATGTACTGCAGCATTTTGAAGCCTGCGCGATAATTGACCTTTGACTCGTGCTCCACAACCGCGATGACAAAAAGGGGCGCGCCGCCGTCCTTGAGGCTAATTCGCTTTACAGTGTCCGAGTCGCGGCCTTCCTGAAAAAGCGGCAAAAAACGTTCACTTATATCTTCGATGGCTTCAGGTTTAACGTCTTTAAGTATGTCTATCGGAATAAAGTCCCGCAGAAATTCCACAAACAATTCATGGTTACCAAAAATGAGCTTGAAGCTGTTATCCCGTGTTTTGTGAATAGGCATGGTGCCCCTCCTGTAAGCTTGTCCTGTCATTGGAAGGAAGTCCGGCAAGCTCCTATACTTTATAACTGCAAAAAAGGAGGACTTGCTTCAAAAAAAGGGAAAACGCGCAATTTTTTCTAAATTCTTTCCTGCCGTCCGAAAAAAACAACTGAATAACGAGGTTTCAGATTCATAACCACTACTCTTCATGAGAAAAATTCTCATCATGTATGAAAATATAGACAGTTCTGTCTTTAAATTCGCGAAAACAGGGCAAAAAGCATCTTTAATCAAGGGCAAGCGTCAAAACATACACCTCTTTAACGCCAAGCTCTTTCAGAACTCTGGCGCAGGCGCTTGTGGTCGCGCCGGTTGTAAAAATATCATCAAGCAGAACAAGCCTTTCGGGTACTCCGTTTTTCAGATACCGGCGGCTCCTGCGGGCCGGGTATACGGAACCGGCAAGATTGCGGACGCGCTCTTTACGGTTCAGGGTTTTTTGTTCCCGCGTTTTGCCGCTTCGTTTCAGGAGGGGCAGAATCCTCACCCCGCCGCGGCGTTTCATTTCACGGCACAGCAGGGCTATCTGGTCAAAGCCCCGCTTTTTCAGGGAGGCGGCGCGGCAGGGAACGGGCACAACGGGAAGGCCGTTCCAGCGCAGACGGTACTCCGCAAGTAGCCGCGAGGCGAGGAATACCGCGAGGGACCGCCTTTTACGGCCCTTGTACGAAATGATCAGTTCCATAATGCCGGGGTCCTGATACATAAATACGGAAACATTGCATTCAAAAGAAAAACCATTCGCGCCGCCCTGCCCCGGCCGGCGGCAGTCCATGCACAGGTCTTTCTCGGAAATAAGAGGCCGCGAACAAACAAGGCAGCGCGGCGTCCGCGGGGAAGGAAGGCCATCCGCGCAAACGCGGCACAGCGGATACCGCCCCGCCCGCCGCCCCGGCAGAATAAAAGAACCGCAGAGCGCACAGCGTTCAGGAAAAAGAAAATCAAGAGCGGCGCCGCAGGCCGCGTACAGAAAACATAAAATATTCACATATATTTATAACAGCAAAAAAGCGCAGCCCGCTTGAATAAAACCGGGATTTTCAGATTTTTTTCAGGATTTTTTTGTCGCCCCGGAGAATGGCCTGCCAGCGCTGCAAAAAATTCAGAGCCTCCAGAGGGGTTTTTTTCTCAACCGGATAGCTGCGAACCTCTTCTTCCAGAATCTCGCCGGTGGAAAAAAGACTATCGCTGGGTTTTTTTTGTTTCTCAGGCGCGGGAATGTCGGGACGCGCTTCTTTGGCTGCGACAAGACTCTCCAGAATCGCGGCAGCCCTGTCAAGCACGGGCTGCGGCAGGCCCGCGAGGCGCGCGACATGGATTCCGTAGGAATTATTTGACGGCCCCGCCTTGATGCGTTTGAGAAAAATGACGGAACCTTTTTCTTCCCGTATATCCATGGACAGGTTAAAAAGATGGCTATGCTTCAAATCCGTCAGTTCATGGTAGTGAGTAGCAAAAAGGGTTTTTGCCCCTATGGAGTCAAGGATGTATTCGCACACAGCCCAGGCTATGGAAAGCCCGTCATAGGTACTGGTTCCGCGCCCTACCTCGTCCATAATGATGAGACTTTTTGAAGTCGCGGCCCGCAGAATATTCGCCGTCTCGTTCATCTCCACAAGAAAAGTCGACTCCCCCCTCGCAAGATTATCCTGCGCGCCGACACGGCAGAAAATTTTATCGGTAATAGCTATTTCGGCGTCCCGGGCCGGAACAAAGGAACCTATTTGCGCTAAAATGACGATAAGCGCCGTCTGACGCAGGTATGTACTCTTGCCCGCCATATTGGGGCCTGTAATAAGGGCGAAAAACTCACCGCCGGCGCGAAGGGTAAGGCCGTTTGGAACAAACTCGCCGGGCGGAAGATACTTTTCCACAACGGGGTGGCGGCCCTCTGTTATAACAAAGTCCTTACCCGCGCTCACACGGGGGCGGGTAAAGCCATGAAGGGTCGCCGCCTGGGCCAGGGACTGCAAAGCGTCAATCTCGGCAAGAAAAGCGCCCGCGCTCAAAATCCCGTGGACGCGGCTTTTCGCCTGAGCGCGCACCTCAAGAAACAACTCCTTCTCCAGCTCTACAATGGCATCGGAAGCGCCCAGAAGCTGCCTTTCAAGTTCCATGAGCTTTTCGGTTGTGTAGCGCTCCGCGCCCACAAGGGACTGCCGCCTTATAAAATGCCCGGGAACCGACGCCGTATATGACTTGGTCACCTCGATAAAATACCCTATGATTTTGTTATAGCGCATATGCAGCGACGGAATGCCGGAAAGTTTTTTTTCCTGCTCAAGATACGCGTCCAGAACCTCTTTTTTATTGGACTGCAGCCCCTTAAGCTCATCAAGCCTGTGGTTGTAGCCTTCGCGGATCATATTACCCTCGGTAAGAATAATGGGGGGAAAGTCCGCCAGGGATTTTTCGAGCAGGGCGTAAAGTTCCTTCAGCGAAGAAATAGCCGCCTCGTCAATGTTTTTCCCGCTTGCCTTCATTTCTTCGTGCACAGTAAAGGCAACTTTTAGGGAGTCGCGCACGGCGCACAGATCCTTGGCGTGGGCCCGGCCCATGGCTATACGCGCGGAAAGCCTTTCAAGATCAAAAACTTTCGCGAGCTGGTCGCGCAGGCGCTTCAGGCATATCTGGTCATGATAGACAGACGCGACAATTTCCTGCCGCGCCAGAATCGCCTTCTCCTCAACAAGGGGGGCGAGCACCCAGGAACGCAAAAGCCGCGTCCCCATTGCCGTCTTTGCATGATTGATGACTTCAAAGAGGGAATATTTTTCGCTTCCGTCCTGAAGATTACGCACCAGTTCCAGATTTCGCAGAGTCGACTCATCAAGAACAAGATAATCGCTCTCCTGATATTTTCTGAAGCTCTTAATGTGAGACAGACTGCTTTTTGCGTTCTCTTCAAGATATTCAATAAGGACGCCGGCGGACAGAATCTCCGGCGATGTCTCCTCGCAGCCAAAGCCCTTCAGGTTCGCCGTTCCAAAAAGGCGCAGCAGGCGTTTGTAGGCCGCCTGGCTGTCGAAACTCCAGTCCGGAAGGCTGTTCACAACCAGATTTTTCCGCCCCCTGATGATTTTTTCTATTTCGCTATCCTCGTGCAGCAGCGCTTCCTGAATAAGAATCTCGCGGGGAGACAGGCGGTGAAGTTCCCTGCGCAGGCCCTCCGTCCGCTCCTCAGGCGCAAACCACGTCGCGATAAAATCTCCGGTTGAAATATCCACGGCGCTCAGGGAAAGCCCCTTCTCCGCCTCCGCCGCGGACAGGATGAAATTATTCAGGCTTCTGTCAAGAAACTCCTCGTCCACAACTGTTCCGGGGCTGATGATTTCCACAACCTCGCGCTGCACCAGGCCCTTCCCCGGCGCACTAAGCTGTTCGCAGATGGCAATCTTTTTCCCGGCTTTCAGGAGCCGCTCTATATAGCTGTGAGATGCGTGATAGGGAATCCCGCACATGGGGGCGCTCTGCCGGTGCGTCAGGGTAAGGCCCAAAAGGGCGCTTACCTCCTTGGCATCCTGGCCGAACATTTCATAAAAATCGCCAAGCCGGAAAAAAAGCACCGCGTCCCTGTGCCTTTGTTTTATCCGCGCGTACTGGCTCATCATGGAATTATCTTTCATCATACCCTATATAGTATAGCAGAAATTCAACTTTTTTTGTTAAGAGGCCAGGGAGGGGCAGCGCGGGCAGCCGCTGTGAGCGGGTGGCCCGTCAAAAGAGTATGCGGCCGTTTAGGCGGCTTCCCCTGCGGCCGGGCTTCCGCACCCTTTTTTGGCGCATTAACTCGCGGTCTTCAGAAAGCCCGCTCCTCCTGGCCGCTCACAGCGGGCGCGGCGATCCCGGCCTACCCCTTGCGCTTATAATACCGGCGGCAAAGCGTAAACAGGGCTGCTATGCGGAATGGCGACTAAATTTCGAGAATTCGTCACTCTCAAGGTATAAAAAGGGCTGGACAATATCGAACAAATAGTACGACTTGTACTTTGGAATAGTAACGATGATGTGTAGCGCTATGTCCTATGAAGTCCATTCAAAACTAATTATTTCTAGGAAAGGGCTTGACTTTTGCAGACGGTTAGCGGGATAATAAGTTAGGACTCGCCTTACGTTAAGGAACATAAAAGCGTGAGTAAAAATGGAAAATATCCCAAAATGAGTTAAAATGACACGATTTCGGGTATTTTTAGGATAGAAATTGGTTTTCATAAGGTGATTTGTATGGAGATGGTCGTGTCTGAGTTGTTGACAATCTCGCAAGCGGCGAGTTATTTACAGCTCTCTGATAAAACTGTGCGAAGATTGATTAAGGCTCGCCAACTTGAAGCCTCTAAGGTAGGAGATCGAGTTTGGCGTATCAAGTTATCAACCATTGAGAACTATCTAAAAGCCCATACTAATGGGAAGGAAGGAGCCTAATAGAATGAGCGAAGAACTTATTCAACGCAACCTGATTGCGGCTCCCGAAACGATGGGGGCTTGGCACTATTACAATATCGGTACGACTACTCTCAAAGCCTTGAAAGGCGCAAAAATCATTCTTAACAAGGACTATGGGGAATTTGAGAGCAAAAAGCCTGATGCGCTTATAGTAAAAAAGCCACAGGTCATCGCGGCGATAGAGTATAAGCAACCGAAAGAACTACGGAGACAAAAACAGATTGAAGCCGCCATAGCGCAAGAAATCGAAACCGCACGAGCTTTGGGCGCAAAACTCTATATCGTAACGGATGGGAAAAAGACATTTTGGATTAATCCGATGACGGGCAATGAAATAACCGCCGAGGACGGTTCACGCATTACTTTAAATTTTAACAAAGACGATGTTGAGTGTATAAAGCTAATCAATAAAGCCATCGCGTCCATATCTGCCACGAATGATAGTATTCTTGTTTCTGTGGTTGTTGACCCGCTCCCGCTGGCACAGAGAGTATGGCAAGACCTTTGGTCGGTATCGGGTGCGACACCCGAAAACTGTTTGTATACGTTTGTTGAGATATTCATTTTTAAGTATCTTAGCGACCTTGGCATTTTGACTGGTATGCATTCTTTTTCACATCTGCTCAACCAGTACAAGACAAATACAGAGAACGAAGTGATTGAGTATTATGCGTCTACAGTGCGTGTAAAGATAAAAGAACTATTTCCGTGGAATCCAAAAGACAAGACAACTATCATTAACGGAACGATATTCGTGTCCAAAGACGACAAAGCGGTTTCTGGTTACGCGACAGTTTTCAAAAAGATTTTAGAGCGTTTTGATTCGTTTGGAACGCTTGAGAATATCGACTATGATTTTAAGAGCAGGCTGTTTGAAACCTTCCTGAAAGAATCAATCAGCAAGAAAAACTGGGGGCAGTTTTTTACTCCTCTTAAAGTAGTACGCGCCATTGTAAGTATGACTGATATTACACCGGGAATGACCATATGCGATCCGGCTTGTGGTGTTGGTAAATTCTTGCTCGAATTGATACTTCACGATATTCATCGTTGGTTCAAGATAAAAAATGAAACGCTGGTTCCACAGGTTACGTTACGTGGCTTCGACAAAGGTTTTGACAAGGACGAGCAAAAGACCATTATACTTGCCAAGGCGAATATGCTAATTTATATGTCGGCGATGATACGAGAGCACTCGGGATTAACAGAACAATTTGCTCAACTGTTTAACGATACTTTTTTGCTCCAGACTAATTCTATTCTTGGAACTCTTGCTAATCCAGAGATAGAAAAATATGACTTAATACTCACAAATCCTCCATATGTTATGAGTGGGAGCAGCAATCTAAAAGACGAGATTAGTAAAAAAACTCCTGATGAAGTTATAAATAAGTGCAAAAGTTTA
>JAISQU010000302.1 GCA_031274005.1 Spirochaetales bacterium | reverse complement strand
GGTGTAGGGTTTCCAGTCCTCCGCGGCAAGGCTTTTCCGCAGAATGGCGCAGCCCTTCTCGACGCCGGCGGAGAACAGTTTGAGGGTTTCCCTGTAGGTAGTAAAATTTCCGGCGGCGTGGTGAAGCCCCTGTTTGGTGTCAAGCTCCGTAATGTCCGCGAGCTCTTCAAGCAGCGGTTCATTTTGATTGCCCTCATGCGCGGCAGCCTCTTCGTTTGATAGCGTATATTTTTCTTCGGGCAGAAAATTTTTCAGGGCCGCGTTCAGGTCGGTTCCTTCCATGGGCTTGGAGATGAAGCCGTTCATGCCCGCGGCAAGGAAAAGTCCCTCCGCACCCTGAACGGCGTTGGCGCTGAGGGCTACGATGGGAATGGCCGAGTAGGGAGAATCAGCCTCTCCGGCGAGGGCGCGGATCTGTTTTACCGCTTCTATGCCGTCAAGGTCGGGCATCATATGATCCATAAAAACAATGTCGTAGGGCCGGCCGCTCTCTACGCTTTTGCGGACCTTCTCCACCGCCTCAATTCCTCCCTCCGCGGTTTCGGCGTCTATTCCGTGTTTGGACAGAAAGCCCAAGGCCACAGTCAGGTTCGCCGGAACATCGTCGGCTACCAGCGCCCGTACCCCTTTCTTCGCCACAACCGTGGGTATAACCTGTTCGGAGTTTTGCACCTGAGCGGGATCTCCGGGAACAAGGGGCAGATATACCGTAAAGGAGGAACCCTGGCCGTAGACGCTTTTTACTTCGACATGACCGTTCATCAGCGAAAGGAGGTTTTTGGTAATGGCAAGCCCCAGACCTGTTCCCACAATGCCCCTGTTTCTCCGGGCGTCCAGCTGCTGGAAATCGCTGAAAAGTTTGGGAATATCTTCTTCTTTTATGCCTACGCCCGAATCCGTAACTTCGGCTATGATGTATTCGGTTTCATTCAGCCTGCCACGGGAAAGGGTGAAGGATACAAAGCCCGTTTTCGTGTACTTTACCGCGTTGTTGACAATATTGGTAAAAATCTGCCGCACCCGGGCCTCGTCGCCGTAGAGAATTTCCGGTACGGCCGGGTCGCGGCCCCGCTTGAATTCCAGGCCCTTCCCCTGGGCGATAAATTCGCACATGGAAACGATGCTGTCGTAGAGGGCGTACATATTGTAATGAATAGGCAGTAATTCAAGTTTCCCGGCTTCTATTTTTGAAAAATCCAGAATATCGTTAATGATGGTAAGGAGGGACCGGGACATTTTTTTCATCTCTTCGAAATAGCCTTTCTGAAGAGGGCTCAGATTTTCCGTGGGCATGAGATCGCTCATGCCGATAATGGCGTTCATGGGCGTGCGGATTTCGTGGCTCATGTTGGCGAGGAACATGCTCTTTGCCCGGGTTGCCTGTTCCGCGTCCTCCCTTGCCTTGTCAATAAAGGTAACATCGCTGAGATAGATGAAGCGCCCCTCGGCGTCCGCTCCCAGTGTATCGCTGGTTATGGCAAAATGTTTCTTACTGCCGTCTATAGTGATCTCCTTAACGGACGCGGCAAAACCCGGAGAATCAAGCATATCGCCTATCATCAGTTTTATATCCATATCGCCGAACAGATCCAGTACCGGACGGCCCGCGGCCAGGGCCGGGTTTGTGAAATGCGCGAATTCAGCCATCAGTTTGCTGAGGTAGGTAATGCAGTTAAGCTCGTCAACAATGACAATCATCATCGGCGTTGCTTTCATCAGCGTGGCAAAGGTATTCGACGCCCTGACCGCCTCCAGTCCGCGGTATGTAATAAAGTAGACGATCATGTAGAGCATGATAGACGCGAAGATCATAACGATTCCATGAACCATGAGTTCGGAAAAGGGCGGCTGAAAAGAGGGCGTGGAATGGGGAAACCGGAAATAAATCAGGATGAGATTGACCAGATTGGTAAGCAGTAAATATTTTCCCAGACTCAGGCGGTTATTATAGACCACGGCGATACAGCAGGTACCGAAGTAGATGGTGAAAAAAAAGTGGGCCTCGTGATTGATGACCATGGCCGCTATGCCGGCGGTATAAACCAGGAGCGGACAAAAGAACGCAGGATCGAGAATCCTGCTGAAGTAGTGCTGAATCAGAAGCAGGAACGTTATCAGCGCTCCTCCCACAACCAGGATATTCGCGGTCTGCGGGAAGCCGTCCTCTGATCTTGAGTTCAGCAGCCTGAAAACGATATATGCGGAGGTTCCGAGGAGAATGATAAAATTCGCCATGGTGTAGTAACGCGATTCCCGTGTTTGCCTCTGCACGCCGTTATTCTGCATGAGATGCCCCGCTGTTCAGGAATGTCCTGCCGCCCACCGCCGCGATACGGACAGCCTGGGGAACAATATCAATGGAGATGGCTGTGTCGAAAAAAACCTCGGCGTCCAGGGTGATGCACAGCGGCGTGTCCGAAGTTATTGAAACAGTTTTTACACGCCGGTAGATAAGATCGGAGGGATGTTTTTTGTAATTCCCGCCGAGGTAGTCCGGAATCAGGCGCAATATTTTCAGGGTAGAAGCTCCGGAAAGGGTCAGCATATCAAGGCGGCCGTCATCGGGAACAGCTTCGGGTATGACAACCTTGTCGAGGTTGTAACCGCGCCCGTTTGCCAGATAGATGAGGGCCAGGTCGTCTTCCATTTCCTCGTTGTCTATGATCAGTTTGTAGCGCTGTATATATGCCTTCTGGTCAAAGGCCGCCACGATGCCCGCCAGGGTGTAGATCTGACTGGTGAGCCGGGGGTATCTGCGCCGGATCTTCCAGAACCTTTTTAGCGCCCACTGGGCCTTCCGCGTCGCCACCGCCTCAATCCCTATGGAAATTCCATTAAGGGCGTAGTTGGTACCGCAGTGGATGATGTCGGCGGGAACGGTCGGAGCGTGTATCTGGTCTTCAATCCTCCGCATCTCCTTTACAAGCCCTTCCCCGAAGGACCGCGGGAAATCGGCGCCGCTTCCGTAGGGAATCAGGGCCAGCTCGGCATTGGGAAGTCCCACGATTCCGTTCAGGCAGCAAAAGGCCATCTCATCGCCGCCGATGGAATATACCCGTACCATCGCCTGCCCGTCGACCGCGGCCATGTATTTTCGTATAATGATGATCGCGTCCCGTGGGAAGCGTGAGATATGAATGGCGTAGGGGCCTTTAAAAGAGTTAACATCCGGTAAAGGGGGGATGGCGTCGGGGGAGCGAAACGGAATGTTCCGAAAGCCGTCTTCAAAACAGGATACTATTTCGGCGATGACACGGTTAATGTCTCTGATTCTCAGAAACGAGCGCGGATTGATGATAAAAAGGTGTTTTTTTTCCACTTCCTGCCAATTTCCCTCCGCTGTATGAGATTGGAAAAATTGGCGTTTTTTGTCAAGCCCCCTGTGCAAGCTATGCGGGTGCACCAATTTTTTCCGTGCAAAATCACCGGAAGCCCCTGGGTCGCGCCAGGGATTGCAGCGTAAATCCTTTTGGCACAGCCAAAAGATTGAAGCGGAAAGCCCGGTTTTTTGC
>JAISQU010000204.1 GCA_031274005.1 Spirochaetales bacterium | reverse complement strand
TGGGGTGCACCAAATTTTTCCGTGCGCCTTTTTTGCGAAGCAAAAAACCGGGCTTTCCGCTTCAATCTTTTGGCTATGCCAAAAGGATTTCGGCCCTTGGCCTTTGTATACGCCAGAGATTTTATAAGGCCTCTTGCCCTGCTGCATGGTATCCCGCAACACGCGCGCGCGTGCGTTTGTATGGGCATGCTGCAATCCCTGGCGCGGCCCAGGGGCTTCCGGTGATTTTGCACGGAAAAAATTGGTGCACCCGTGAGCTTGTTTTAGTTTCCCTTTTGCGCTAAATTGTGTCATGATTCAGAAACTCATCGAAGCGTTCTTCGGTTCAAAAAATGAAAAAGATCTGCGGCAATTGCTGCCCATTCTGCACGCTGTAAACGAAAAAGAGGCCTGGGCTCTCAGCCTGAAGGATGAAGAGTTTCCCGCCTGGACGGAAAAACTGAAAGCCCGGCTTGCCGGAGGTGAAACTCCTGATGCGATTCTGCCGGAGGCGTTCACCCTCGCGAGGGAAGCGGCGCGGCGCGTTTTGGGCGAACGCCTCTACGATGTACAAATCATGGGCGGCATAGTGCTGCATCAGGGCCGCATCGTTGAAATGAAAACCGGCGAAGGCAAAACCCTGGCGTCGGTGCCGGCGGCCTACTTAAACGCGCTGACAGGCAAAGGCGTACACATCGTTACTGTTAATGATTACCTTGCCGAGCGTGACTCGCGCTGGATGGGTCAGGTGTACTCCTTCCTTGGAGTATCCGTCGGGGTCATCCTGTCGCAGATGGATACCGCGGCCCGTAAAGCCGCCTACGCCAAAGAAATTACCTACGGAACAAACAACGAGTTCGGCTTCGACTATCTGCGGGACAATATGCGCTACGAGGCGGACGCGCTGGCCCAGAGGTCTCACTACTTCTGCATCATTGACGAGATCGACTCCATCCTTATCGACGAGGCTCGGACTCCCCTCATTATATCGGGAGCGGCGGAAGATGACACGGCAAAATTTATCGAAATGAACCACGCCGTGAAGTACCTGGTCGAATGCGCCAAAGACCCGGCCACGGGGGACTATCCTGAGGAACCCGCGGGCGATTACAAAATCGATGAGAAGCGCAAGCACATTTCCTTTACCGACCAGGGTATGAATCATCTGGAGGAAATTCTTCTGGCGCGCAAGGTTATAAACGGTTCCCTTTTTCTTGATGAGAACTTTGAGTACATACACTATATGACGCAGGCCCTGCGCGCGCATTACCTTTTTCACAAGGACACCGACTACGTTGTGCAGGACGCTCAGGTGCAGATTGTCGATGAGTTTACCGGCCGCATCCTGCACGGACGCCGCTACTCAGACGGCCTGCACCAGGCCATAGAAGCGAAAGAAGGCATACGCGTTGCTGAGCGTAACCGGACGCTGGCGACCATTACCTTTCAGAACTTTTTTCGCCTTTATGAAAAAATCTCCGGTATGACGGGAACCGCCGACACGGAGGCAAAAGAGTTCTCCAAAATTTACAACCTTGACGTTGTGGTCATTCCCACCAACCGCCCCGTCATCCGCGCGGACGAAGACGACCTTATCTATCTGAACGAAGAAGACAAGTTTGAGGCGATCTGTGAGGAAATTGCGGAGGTTCACAAAAAAGGCCAGCCCATGCTTGTAGGAACGGTATCCATAGAAAAATCCGAAAAACTCGATAGTCTGTTAACGCGGCGGGGCGTACGCCACGAAGTCCTCAACGCGAAGAACCACGCGCGGGAGGCCCTCATCATCGCCGAGGCGGGCGCCAGGGGTTCGGTTACCATTGCCACCAACATGGCCGGCCGCGGCACGGACATAAAACTGGGGGGCAACCCCGAGTTCCGCGCCCGCAAAAAGGCAGGGACTGAAGCAAGCCCCGAACAGTACCGCGAGGCCTACGAAAAAGAATTCAGCGTCTGGCAGCAGCAGTATCAGGAAGTACGCAGCCTGGGCGGCCTTTATGTTCTGGGTACCGAGCGGCACGAATCGCGGCGCATAGACAACCAGCTGCGCGGACGCAGCGGCCGCCAGGGCGACCCGGGAACCTCCTGCTTTTTCCTTTCCATGGATGATGAGCTGATGCGGCTGTTCGGCGGAAGAACCAACCTGAAAGGACTCCTCGCGCGGGTGGGCATGAAGCCGGGAGAACCTTTGAATCATCCCCTGCTTAACCGTACCATAGAAAGGGCTCAGTCCAAGGTTGAAGAACGCAATTTTGACGCCCGTAAACATCTTCTGGAATTTGACGATGTACTGAACGAACAGCGCAAGTTCATCTACGAGCGGCGCGAGGAAATACTGATTGACGCGAATCTTGTCGACAGGCTTCTTTCCACAGCCGAAGAGCTGGTGGACGAAATCCTCGCGCCCTACGAAAAAACCCGTGGGGAAGATGCGGGGGTTCTGGCGGAAGTGCTGGCGGATTTAAAATCGCGCTTCCTGTACGCGCCTTCAAAACCCGTAAACGAACTTACCGGGCTTGCGCCATCCGCCCTGAGGGCCCTGATTCTTGCCGATCTGAAAAACGACTTGGAGCGCAAAAGTTCCCTATTCACCAGGGAATACTTTAACCATATTATCCGCTGTGAATATCTGCGCGCCATAGACATTAAATGGCAGGACCATCTGGAAAACCTCGAAGCCCTGCGCGAGGCCGTGTACCTGCGTTCCTACGGACAAAAAAATCCCCTCCTAGAATACAAGCTGGAAGGTTTTCAGATTTTCGATCAGCTTTTGTACGATATCCGCGCGGGCATCGCAAGAAAAATGCTCCTTATCCGCGTTCAGGAAGGCGGGCGCAGAACACAGCCCCTCGTCCGCGCCCCGGCGGGAACGGCCAGCCACAGTCAGACATCGGCCTTTCATTCCGGCGGCAACGCCCCCGGCCAGCAGAAAGTACAGGTACAGCGATCCGTGCCCAAAGTCGGCCGCAACGACCCCTGCCCCTGCGGAAGCGGGAAAAAATACAAATACTGCCACGGAAAATGAACTACCCAAGAGCAAGCTCCCGGGTAGTAAACCAAGGCCTGCGAATAAAGAAAAAGGCCCGCCATTTCCTCAAACGCGCGCACTCATGCCGGGCAGGTAATCATTTTTCAACAACCTGCATCAGCGGACTAAAATCATTGGCCTTTCCCATCTGTTCCAGATACAGCGAAATCATTCCCCTGTGATGCGTGCCGTGGTTGAAGCCGTGCAGGAGTGCGCCGCCGAAATTTTTCTCCAGGGGGGTTCCGCGGGAGTCAACGAACTTCAACACATGGGTAAAATCCTCCCCGGTAAGCTCGGCGCAAAAATCCCTGATTTTCCCGTCCAGTTCCGTCCGCGCGGAAATATATTCATCCACTTCGGGAAAAAGAAGATCGAGAAACTTGTACTCGCGGGAGAAAAAGGCGTCCGCGCCAAGTTTAAAATCCCTCAGGTTGAAATAGCGTTTGAGCAGTAAATAATCGCTGACGTACAGGTGTGAGCACAGCGCCCGCACAGACTTGAAAAAGCCGCCCAGATCGCGGTTCCATTCATCCGGGGTCAGGGTTTTTATAATAGCGTTCATCTTCTCATTGACGGTACTGTTGTATTTTACCAGCAAATCCACCACTGTCTTGTCCATATCGAATCCTCCTTTGTAATTTCGTGATAGATCTCAACTATGTCCTAAAGCGGCGTTTTCTTCAAGCCGAATGACGGCAACCCTTCCCGGTTCAGGTTTATGGATTTATGTTTTTTATCCGATAAAGTAACAAGGTTATGGCAGCAAAAATCCATTATGACGATAACATTTTCTATGCGGCAACCCTTGTCAAAACGCTGAAAAACGGGTTTGCCCTGGAGATTGACCCCGAGTATTTCGCGGAAAAGATACATGAGGACCTGCTTTTTGCAGGGACAGCTTTAAGCCGGATTTATTTGTCCCTGAAAGCTAACGCTCATCTTATTACGAGGACAGAACACCTGCGCAGCCTGCTAAGGGCAAAGCGGGATTTTACCGGGCTGCTGGAAAGCATATTGGCAAAGAAGACGCCTTTCTCGGTTTCGCTTGAGGCAAATTTTCCGAAACTGAAAATTTGCAGGGCCGAGCAGATACGGGACATTGAGGAAATCAAGGCGCATATCGAGAACTGCCGCCAGGAAGACTCCGCTGTGGAACACGATGTAATTTCGGGTGAGGAGTTCCGCTTTCTTCTGACCCCCGAAGAACAGGCCGACACAAAACAATAGATATATGCCCCGTTTGTTTTTGTAAAAGTTTTTTGTCAATCCGCAGCCGCATGTACGAGGTGAAAAAATGCCGCCATGCGTGGAAGGTGGAGACCTTTTCGCCCCGCTTTTCGGGCAGCAATTTCCGAATATGTTAAAATCGTGTTTTGCAGCATATTATTTGCCTTGAATGTCTATCTTAGCTCTC
>JAISQU010000313.1 GCA_031274005.1 Spirochaetales bacterium | reverse complement strand
CAAGGGCCGCGGCGAGAGGGGCGTCCATATCTTCATAAACGAGTTGTACGCCGAAGGTTTTTTCCATGTCTATATACACGTAGATCTCTTCCCGCTCAGCGCCGTGTTCATGGGGAGGCCACGCGGTCCAGCCGCCGCTGCGGCCATAGCAGACGCCGAGCATAAGACGGGAGCAGCGGTAATCCGAATCCACATAATTCCACACATCCCGGACGCTGCCTGAGTCTTTTTTTCCGTATTCATGCCGGGTTTTTGAGTTTCCGTCCACATCCTTAAAGCGTATATGACCGAACTCGGCGCCAAGTTCACTGGGCGCTTCATACGCCATGAGAACCGCTTCCGGCGAAGAACACTCGACCCTGCTGCGGGGTGGGATAAAAATCATGTCCCGGAATTCCGCCCGCCCGGTCTCCTCGCGGCCCCCGGCGATAACGCAGGAAAAACCCGCCGCGCCCTTTATAACGACAAGGCACAGCTCCGTTTCCTTTGTTTCAAACAGGGCAAGTTTGCCGCCCGTAAGTTCGACCCTGCGCACCGAGGTAAACTCCAGGCCCAAATCTTTGGGTTTTTTCCAGTCGAGAATTTCACTCGGCCTGAAATGCAAAGAAGATCTCATTCTTATCCTCCCCTGTTAAACAGCAGTTTAGGCAAAACCATAGTAACCGGTTCAAAATACGTCACAAGCAGGACAACGATGAACATGGGCAGAATAAACAAAAGCAGGGGCTTGATAACCTGGGGAATCGTTATTTTTCCTATGCCCAAACCCACGAACAAAACCCCGCCCACAGGAGGCGTTACGCAGCCTATGCACAGGTTGACCAGTATCATGATACCGAACTGAACATTGGACATTCCCAGTCTCATGGCAATAGGCAGAAGGATGGGCGTAAAAATCAGAACCGCCGGCGACATATCCATAATCATTCCCACAATGAGCAGCATAACATTGATCAGAAGCAGAAGGACGTACTTGTTCTGTGTAAGACTCATGAGAAATTCCGAAATGGCCACAGGAACCCTCTCCGCGGTCATAACATAGGAAAAGGCCGTGGAAGTACCTATAAGGAAAACGACTATGGCCGTTGTGTATACGGTATTCAGCATAACGCGGGGTAAGTCCTTCAGTTTTAGTTCTTTGTAGACAAAAATGGTAAGGGCCAGGGCGTACACCACGCCGAAAACCGCCGCCTCCGTCGCCGTGCAAATTCCGCCAAGGATTCCGCCGACAATGACGGCCACAATAACAAGGCTCAAAAGAGCTTCTCGCGTAATACGCAGCGCCTCCGGCAGCGAAGGCCGCGGATGCCGGGGGTAGCCGCGTTTTACGGAGATAACGAAACCAACAACAATAAGCCCTATTCCCACAAGCACGCCGGGCACAACCCCCGCCGCAAAAAGGTCGGCGATGGAAACACCCCCCGCCACAAAGGAATACAGAATCATCGTATTGGACGGGGGAATTATAAGCCCTATTGTCGAGGATGTGCAGGTGATGGCGACGGTAAAACTTTTATCGTAGCCTTCTTCGTACATCATGGGAATAAGCATGGCGCCTATGGAGGAGGTATCCGCGACCGCGGAACCGGAGATGCCGGCAAAAAACATGCTGGCAAGGACATTCACCGCGGCAAGGCCCCCCCGGATTTGCCCTATAATGATATTGGCAAACCCGACTATGCGGCGGGCGATTCCGCCCGTGTCCATGATATTGCCCATAAATATAAAAAAAGGAATCGCGAGCAGCGTAAAGCTGTCCACTCCCCCAAACATGCGCTGAAAAATAACAAAAACAGGGATGCCCGCGGAGACAACGGCGCCTAAGGCGGCAAGTCCGACGCAAAAGGCCACGGGAACTCCCATAAAAAGCAAAGTAAAAAACCCCAAAAGAAGAATCGCTATTGTCATGTGTACCCCTATTCGCTGGCTACCATAGAGCCGATACGCGCCCTGAGAAGCAGTTCAACGCACGTAAGGATGAGAAGTCCGCCCCCCGTAGGTATCATGTAGTAAATATACTGCATGGGAATCCCCAGTTCGGGAATGAGCTGGTCTTTGGCTATCTCAATGAGCTTAAACCCCTGTACCAGCATCGCGGCGGAGAAAACAAAAATAAGAAGAACATTTATCCTGCGGACGGTTTGCTGTACAAGCGGCGGAAACAAATTGACGAAATTCTCTATGCCTATGTGCATCCCCTTGCGCAGGGCCAGAGACGAGCCCAGAAGCATAATCCAGGTTTGCCCGTAACGCGCTACGGGATCGGACCAGGGCATGGTCCAGGCAAAGGCATAGCGCGTTACAACGCTGATAAAAACCGAAAGCGTCATGATTCCCAGCACGCCGATAAGAAACCACTGCATAATTTTGACAATAATGTCCATCATCCGCGTATAGGCTGCCGTGAGCTTACCAAAAGCGTTCATAATCAACTCCAAAAAAGGCGGAGCGACAGGCTCCGCCTTATAATGAAAACACGCGGTTATTGCGCGGCCTTAATTCTTTCGATTAAATCGCCGAACTTTGCCTTGAGTTCCGGATCTGTGTGCAGGGGCAAAACCGCGTTGATGAAAGCGGTTTTATCCGGTACTTCATTGATGGTCATGGTCTTGCGGCAGGCTTCAAGGGACAGGCTTTCCTGCCGGGCCCATTCGGTTTTAATCCAGCCCTGCGCGTCCAGTTCGGCTTTTTTAACCGCGTCTTTTCCCGCGGCGTCAAGTTTGTTCCACGCCGTGTTACTCATAAGAACAATGTCGGGAATCTTCATGTGTTCGTTGAGGGAGAAGAATTTCGCCACTTCGTTATGCTTCATACTGGCGACGCTGTTGGGGCTGTTTTCCGCGCCGTCTATGACCCTGGTTTGCAGGGCGTTATACACTTCCGCGTAGGCGGTGGTGGTGGGGCTGGCGCCAAGGAACTGCATGGTTTTGATCATGACGGGGCT
The DNA here is from genome assembly GCA_031274005.1 of Spirochaetales bacterium. GTDB lineage: Bacteria > Spirochaetota > Spirochaetia > DTKZ01 > DTKZ01 > JAISAF01. Next base: position 5,570 of record JAISQU010000313.1, on the reverse strand, counting down.
TCCCATAACACGGATTTTCAGGCCCTTGAGGTCTTCCGGTTTGGTGATGGGCCGGGTGTTGTTATAGAAGGAACGCGAACCGCCGTCTACCCACATGGAAAGCCTGGCGCCCCACTTCTCAACATCGGCCTTCATGCCCTCGCCTATGGGGCCGGTCATGACATTCCAGTAGTGATCGTGACTGCGGAAAAGATAGGGCACATTAAAAACATCTATGGACGGAACGAAGGCCCCAAGGAAACCCGCGGAAACGTGGGCAAACTCAAGCGCCCCCGCCTTGACCTGTTCGGTTACTTCGCGTTCGGCGCCAAGCTGGCCGGAGGGGAAAACATCAAGAGCAATTCCGCCATTGGTCAGCTCCGCCAGCTTTTTGGAAAAGTATTTATACCCTTCGGTTGCCGGCGTCCCGTCCGGGTTGTTACCCGAAATTCTCATTTTGACAACCTGCTGTTGAGGTTGTTGCTGTTGAGGCTGTGCGGAAGACCCGCCGGATTCGGAACCGCCGCCGGCAAAAGCGCCCGTGGCGGCAAGACAGATAAGTACGCATACTGCAAGCGTCCTTTTTAGCATTTGAAAATCCTCCTGTTTAACTGAGAGTCTTATTCGATTATACCCCGATATGCCCATTTGTCAAATTTTTTCGGCGCGGCTTTTTACAGCGTATGCTCGGTGCGTTCGATAATCTGATCCTGCAAACTCTTGTCCAGCGAGGCAAAGTACGCGCTGTATCCCGCCACTTTGACTATCAGATCTCTGTTTTCTTCCGGTTTTGCCTGGGCCTGCCTCAGCGCTGCGGCGGAAACGATATTGAACTGCACCTGATTGCCTTTCAGATCAACAAGGTAGGTTTGAATCATATCCGCGAAACGCCGGCCCCGCAGCACGTCGAAGTCTCCGTGGGTTGTGCTCAGCGCGCTGGGGTGAAAGCGCAAATTCAGAATATTGCCGTTTACAAAACGGGAATGGTCGACCTTCGATACGCTTTTGAGCGTTGCGGTGGGCCCGTTTAGATCCGTGCCGGCGTGCGGAGAAATATTGTCGGAAAGCGCTTCGCCTGAAATCCTGCCGTCAGGCGTGGCGCCCGTGGTTTCGCCTTCGGGCACGTTGGCCGTAAGCCCCTGCAGCGAGATGCCGAACTTGCCGCCCCGGTAAGGCGTATATTTCTCCGCCTCGTCCGCGAAAATATTTGAAACACGCACGGCGTACTCATCCACCTCGTCAATGTCGTTGCCGTATTTGGGAATCTTCCGCACCCTGGCTTTCAGGCTCTTTCCCTGTTCGCTTTCCCAGTTCGCGTCCAGAATCTCCACAAAACGGCGCAGGGTAAGCTCTTTATTTTTGAATACCAACCGGTCTATGGCGTACAGGGCGTTGGAGACATCCCCCGTGCCGTGTCCCTGAAGAATGGTATGGGAAAAAGCCGCATTGGGGCCTCCTCCCCCGGATATATCTTTACCCAGAGCGATTCTGTACGCCATGATGCCGGAGGTAAAGGGCGTAGGATTCAGCTCGCCGTCCGCCCAGGATGTAATGCCCGTCAATTGTACTACAAGGCCCAGATAATAGGCCAGCTCTTTTTTGTATTCAGCCAGAAGGTCCTCTATGCAGGCGTACTCCTCCAGGGCTTTGCACGGCCGTACGCGCAGACCTGTTCGCGGATTTTTTCCTTCGTGGAGGATAAGCTCAAGCAGTTTGACGAAATTGAAGTAGCAGTCGCCGCCGGTAAAGGAAAGACTTTTTCCGGGAATGACCGCTTCGGAACAGCCGCCTATTGCGTATTCGCGGGCGTCCTGGAGGGATATGCCCATACGCGTAAGGGATTCAATGATGGTCCGGTCTGAAAAAAAGGCGGGCAGCCCGCCGCCGTGTTCCAGCAGCGCCTGCGAGGCGTACACAAGAAGGTCCTGCGGCGTCGAGGAAGCAACCCTCACAATGGGCGTCGGCTGGGGCAGGCGGGTATCGGACAAGGCTGTCAAAAAAAGTTTTGTCAGGGGGTTCGAAGCGTCCGCGCCTTCGCGGGTCTGGCCCGCCAGCGTAACGGTCATGAACATGGGCGCGCCGCTTTTGTTCCGCGTTTCCGGCCAGGGCCGCGCCTTGTTGAGTTTGCTTATTTTGATGTACATACAGTCTATGAGTTCCAGGGCCTGATCGGAGGCCAGGACGCCGGAGTTTATGTCCTGTTCGTAAAAAGGATACAGGTACTGATCTATCCTGCCCAGTGAAATGGAATGACCGTTACTCTCTATATGCAGAAGCACATGGAGAAACGTGGTAAGCTGAATCGCCTCGCGAAAATTTCGCGGCGGCCTTTCCGCCAGGCTGCAGCAGATGCGGGCGGTTTCATTCAGGCTGTTTACGTTTTCCGGCTGCGCCGCTGCGGCGGCCTTCTGAGCCTCGCCGGCAAAACGCCTGAACCAGTCCGCCACAGCCTGAAAGCTGATAAGCACGGCCTCAAGAAAGAGCTTCTTTTTGAAGGCTTCGGTATCGTACTGGTAGTCCAGATGTTTCAGCGCGCCGCGGGCCTCTTCCATGACGCCGGGAACGCCTATTCTCATCAGTCTGAAATAATCAGGAATGATATGGCCGTCTCCCGCGGACTTTCGCACGCCGTTATAAAGTATATCGTTGAGGCGGAAAGGGCCTTCTTCCCACGCGGGCAGAACATCTTCGGGAAGCGCCCTGCGCGTTACGCTGACGACCAGATCTTCGTGGGTTTGCCCCCGCCAGAAAGGCGCTATGTCCCGTATGACCTGTTTTGTTTCTTCGGAAACATCGAAATTATCATAGGGGCGCGTCGCGAACCGGTCCAGTTCCTGCACAAGAAAATCCATGCTGAACTCAGGGTACAGGGGGGCGCCGTTGATTCGGCTTGCGTGATTGCCGACAATAAGCTCATCCTCGTCCACAAACACAGACATCTTCGATAAAATATCCCGCAAAGCCAAAGCCCTGCGTATTACCCTGGGTTCCCCGGCCGTGGCCTTATAAGATTCTGTAATGATTTTTCCCCGCTCCCGGCACAGAAAGGGTCCGGCGGATAGCGCCTTGTCCCTGAGTCTTTTTACGCGTTCTGTCATGCCTGCCTCCTTCAAGGTAATACTCCATTGGATTTTAAACACACTTTCCGTATAACAAGGCGCTATGTATGGACTACCTGTACTCCTTTTTGCCGAAAATATTCTTCCGCGGCGTCCACCGCTTCTTTTCCGGGCGGCGGAATATTTTTTTCCGCCAGAGGGTACGCGCGGCCCGCGTTTGCGTATTTGCCCCGGCCAAACTCATGGTAGGGCAATACTTCAAAGGCAACCGCGCGGTCCAGGCCGGTAATGAAGCGCGCCATCTCCTCAAAGTTCCGCTCATCGTCGTTGAGGCCGGGAATCAGCGGAAAGCGTATCGTAAAGGACTTCTCCGCCGGCCTTTCGGCGGCGACCCGCCGTATATTCCGCAGAATCACAGCGTTGTCCGCGCCCGCCGCCTGCCTGTGCCGCAGGGGATCCATCAGTTTAATATCCACCATAAGGTGATCGACCCAGGGGGCAATCCGGTCTACGGTCTGTTCCGGCGCGCAGAAAGATGTTTCCATGGCTGTATCAAGAGCGTAGTCTTCTTTTGCCGCCTTGAGCAGGGCAAGGGTAAAATTCTCCGCGGCCAGAGGCTCGCCCCCGGACAGGGTAAGCCCGCCTCCTGAACGCCGGTAAAACGCCGCGTCCTTTGCCGCAGTGTCCAGAATTTCGGTTACGCTCATACTCCTGCCAAAAATTTTCAGCGCATCAGCCGGACAAACACCGGCGCAGGCGCCGCAGAAGTCGCAGCGGTCTCTGGCAATTTCGATGCCGCGCGCCTGCGCGAAACTTAAAGCCCCGCGGGGGCAGGCGGAAACACAGACGCCGCACTTCCTGCATATGTTTTTATTGTAAGAAATTTCCGGTAAAAAATCCATTCCCTCGGGATTCGAACACCACAGACAGCGCAGGGGGCAGCCCTTTAAAAACACAATGGTGCGGATCCCCGGCCCGTCATGAATGCAGTAGCGTTGTATGTTAAAAACCATAGCGGACGCCGGGGTGGACAGAAGCGGGCTCCTTTTTAGTTTTTGACCGGGGTGAAGGTGTAACCGCCTGCGGGCAGGGCTTCCAGAAGGCCGATTCCCGGCGAGGCCAGGTGCATTCCGGTTACGGGAATCTTGTTTTTCGCGGCCCAGTCAAAAATCTTCTTGCGGGTGACCCGCGCCGCGGCGGGATCCACATCGTAGGTGACGCTGATATCCGGTACGGGAATTTGAATATCCATAACATGTACAAGGTCGCCCCAAATCAGAAGGCTTTGCCCTTCGGACCGTACCAGAAAGGCCGTGTGGCCCGGCGTATGGCCAAAGGCGGCAAGGGGTATAATTCCGGGAAAAAGTTCCTGCAGCCTGGCGGTGACTTCGCCGGGATTGAAAACTTGCACGCGGGGGCCATAGGCGGCAAGGGCCGCGGCCGCCCCGTCGTTGCGGTACTTCGCGTTCGGCGGCAGCCAGTAATCCTTTTCCTGCCCGGCAAGGTATACGGTCGCTCCCGCGAAAGCCGCTTTACCGTCTTTCTGCAAGCCGCCGATATGGTCGCCGTGCATATGGGTCAGAAGAACCGCCTCCACTTTCGCGGGGTCAACCCCCAAACTGCGGATATTATCGAACAGCGCCGATCCGAAACCCGTGTCCACAACTATCGCCCTGTCGGGCGTTTTGATGAGAAAAGCGTTTACCTGGGATGTATAAGTTCCCGAAGGCATATACTTTTTTTTCAGCTCGTCGGCGGCGTCGATAAGGATGCCTATGTTTCCGGCCGCCGCTCTTTCCACGAGGAGACTCACCTCGCAGCGCCCGACTTTATACGTAAGAATATCCCCGGCGCTGCCGTTGAAAATACTTCCGGCCATAAGCACGGAAAACATAGCCATATTTTTCAAACTCATTTTCCCTGTCCTCCTTAACTCCCTGCAGTTTAGCCCGAATACGTTTTTTTGTCAGCCGACTTCCCGTCCATCGGGACGGGAAGTCGCCCCCGGAAATTGCGGTGAGAGTCACCAGTGTACTTCACGGTTGTCACCAAAACTCCCGGTTGCAAGGCGCGCTCCGCGCGCAGTTCCGCTTTATGCCCCCTCCGCAATTTCCGTGATAGTGTTCCCGCCGCAAGGCGGGGCGGAAATTGCGGTGAGAGTCACCAGTGTACTTCAGGCGTGTCACCAAAGATCCTGAAAATAAGGGCAATTGCGCAGCAATTGCCGTGGCGGTTATGCCGCTCCCGCGCACAGCGCGGGGAGAAAGTCCCGACCGGAAATGTGCGGGAAAAGTCACCAGTACGCTTCAGGCGTGTCACCAAAGCTCCTGAAAATAAGGGCAATTGCGCAGCAATTGCCGTGGCGGTTATGCCGCTTCCGCACATTTCCGTGAAAGCGCCTCCCCAAACCTTCGGTTTGGGAGAGAAAGTCCCGACCGGAAATTGCGGTGAGGGTCACCAGTACACTTCAGGCGTGTCACCAAAGCTCCTGAAAATAAGGGCAATTGCGAAGCGATTGCCGTGGCGGTTATG